>JAZSLH010000070.1:0-10783 GCA_045535275.1 Acutalibacteraceae bacterium | reverse complement strand
GGCGACATTGAACCGTGAAGTTTGACACAGTCATTAAGTTCGTTTTCGGCAACAGTTTTACGGATTTTATCCTCTAATACGCCGTTGCCTATTATATCAAGGGTGAAATTATAACCCTCTTCTTTAAGGCGTTTTGCAACGCTGACAGCATATTCGGGGCGTTTCCAGTCAATCATTCTGCCTGCCCACAATATAGAGGCAGGAGTTTTTTTGTCTATAAGAGCATTTATATCGTCATACCGTTTAACTTCGGGGAAATAGCCCCATTTATATGCCTTGTTTTTGTATGCGCCAAGCCGCGAAAAATCAGCCGAAGTAAAGGCACTTGCGCAAAGCAGAACGGCGGGTTTGTTTTTAAAACTTGAATGAGTATTTTTCATTCGTTTGACGGTTCTTGGGGAAAATCTTTGATAGAGCCCTTTTTTAAACATTCTTTCGGAAAGAACAAACAATGGTTTGCCACTTTTTACCCTTTCAAGCAACATATTGTCGGGTGTATTCCCGCAAAGAAGAATGTCACACTCTACGCAGAGTTGTTCGGCTTTTTTATACTCGCTATTGCTTTCATAGGCTCTTAAAACATAAGGGTACATATTCATGTCTTCAAATCCCATATCAAGACGCTCTTGTTCAATTGGCTCAAAGGCGACAAAGGTAAACTCAACACCCTGTATTTTCATTAGCGCGTTACAGAAAGGGGTCTGATGATGGGTGAGATAGTTTGAAAAAAAGACTATTTTCATTGTTTCAGCACCTTGTTTTGAGTGGCTATTTCCATTGGTTTTTTATTTGGGTCTTCAAAAACAAAAAGAAGGAAAACACAAATAAAGTTCATTGCAAAAGCAGAGCCACTAACTAAAAGAGCCGCCTCAACCGAGGAGTAAATTATCAACATAAGAACGCAAATATAGGCGGTTTTTTGATAGGATAAAACCGCATCTTTTTGGCTGAGTTTTACAAGCAGCGTATCAGAGTAAAGAATATAAAATATTACTCCGAAAATTCCTATGGTTGCGAAAATGGATATATATACATTATGAAGATTATCAAAAAGAAAGGTTTGGTAGTCTCCAGAAAAAACTTCATAAAGTTCCAACTGCTCAAAAACTTGGTCGAATACATTTTTTCGACTGGTCTCAAAAGCCGAACCCAAAAATTCAATCCGAGATAGTTCTTCGCTAAAAAAATAGATTAGAAAAGCCATTACAAGCGGTACGGCAAGGGCAATTCGGGTTATTAATTTGTTAATTGGAACAAGTTTATAAAGAAAATACAGCACTAAAACGAGAAAACAGGAAACTATTCCCGCGCGGGATTTAGTTAGCAGTACAAGACGCAAAACGAGAACTGCATTAACCCAGAACATAAGTTTAGGAAGAAATTTCTTGTAAACTCTTGTTGCAATAATCAGGGTAAAGAAGCAACCGGTAAGATATATTGATGTTTCGTTAGGATTGTTATAAGAAAGGGTAAGTTCATCAAGATAAACATCTTTATATGGACCTTCGAAAAAATAGGCCTTGTCGGTTCTGGAAAGGTAAATATAGTAAAAAGAAAGTATATATTGAACCCACAAGAAAAGGTGTAATGTGCTTTTAGATTTAACTTTAGTAGCACTTAGCATAAAAATTGGAATTTCTAAAAAGCAAAGAAGAGATACAAGATGTGTCTTGAGTTCAGAGTCTTCGTTTAATATAAGGTGCTCAGGAGAATCTGTATACGAAACATAGAGTGCGAAGAAGGCAACCGACATTAAAAGTATTAAAAGTATTTCTTTTAGGTCAATTCTTTTGAAATCATCCATAAAAGAAATCACGCAAACAACTATTGCACAGCCACCTATCGCATAGGTGCCAAGACTTACTAAATTGTTTATTTTTTGGGGAAGTGCAACAAGTATTACAAGCATTGCTATTGCCGAAACGGCAAAGCAAATGTCATAAATTGATGGCATTTTTACAGTTAATCTAGACTGAAGTTTCATAGGTTACTCCATTAGGTTGAGAATCTTTTTCGCCTGAACGGCACTATTTTTATTTTCTGATACGAATTGTGCCGCTTTTTCGGCTTTTTCAAGGGCTTTTTTCGGCTCGCTGAAAATTTCCAAAATAGCATTTTTCATATCATCTGCCGTGTTTCCTTCGATAAAATTAAGGTACTGATAGTATTCACTTGGAATTCCATCAAGTTTATACATTAAAACAGGCTTTGCGCTTAGCATATATTCCATTGTTTTTGAAGGAAAACTGTATTTTGTATATTCTCCTTCGTTTTTACGGGGGTTTATAAGCATAAAGGCCTTTTGTTGAAGTTCATTTACAGTTTCTTTTGTTACATAGCCGAAAAATTTAATTCGGCTATCTTTCTTGGCGGCGGCTTCTACCTCGGCTTTAGCATCTCCCCCACCGCAAATCCAAAGTTCTGCGTCGGTGTCTTCTATCAAAGAGAAGGCTTCAAGCAGGGTGAGTATTCCAAACTGTTTGTGCAAAGTTCCCGTATAGAGAATGCTTTTATTTTCGGGCGCACACACCTTTACATCCGAACTCGTACTTGCAATTCCTTCAACGACAACATAAGGACGATTACCCACAGCAAGAGGCTTAGCCATTTGCTCGGTTAAAAGAACAAATTTATCTATTCGTTTAAAATATTTCTCTATTTTTTTATTGTTTAGTTTACGAATGAATTTTTTAAGTTTTGAGGTTTTACCAAGGTCGTAATATTCGGGAAGGTCGGTTATTACAACGGTAACATTATAACTTTTATTAAGTTTATAGGCCGCTTTTAAAAAGGGGGCATAGGCCGAGTAGATTAAAATATTTTTATCTTGTGATTTTTTTAGCAGTTTTTTTGCCTTTAAATAGCGTTGATGTTGTTTAATAAAGGGAAGATTTATACAGCCAAGTTCATAGTTTTGAGTGCTTCCCCACTCGCCGCTTTTAAGAAAAAGTTTTTTGTATTGTTTTGGGAAGGTTCCAACCGGCAAAGCGTTTAGAATTCTAACCTGCTCACCGTTTTCGCTAAAACCATCAAGCAAATTCCACTGAAAAGTATTTGCGGCACCCGAAAGGCCTACCTTACTGTTTTTCAGATATTCGCTTTCACTTGCACGGTTGAAAAGGCAACCTAAAAAAACCATAGTTACTCCTTAATAAAACTTTCATAGATTGAGATATATTTTTGATATTGTGCAGATTTTTCATATTCTTCGGCACGTTTTCGTGTATTTGGATAGTTGCGACTCAGAACCTCTAAAATTGCGGTTTTAATTGTTTCTATTTCTAAATTCTCACACACTATTCCCGAGTTTTCGTCTACCACTTCGGGAACGGCGGTTAGGTTAGAGGTTACAACGGGGGTTCCGCAAGCCATTGCCTCAACGGTAGTAAGTCCCATTGTTTCCTGACGGCTTGGGTTTAAGAAAACATCAGCCGCAGTATAAATTTCGGCAAGTTCTTTTACTGTTTGGGTTCTGGGGAATACTAAAATTTCGTTTGGCAAAGTTTTTGCTAAATTTTCGTTTACACCCACCATAACAACCTTAAAATCATCGCCAAGGGTTTGAGCAAGGGCTGCAAATTCGTCTGTGCCCTTATTTTTACCCCAAGCTGAAGCCACGCCGAGAATAATTTTTTTATTTTCTAAACCGTACTTTTTGCGGAAGTCACTTTCGGTTGGTTTGAAGACCTCTAAATCTACTCCGTTTGGAATTGGGTGAATTTCATATTTTCCCATATATGACTGCTTGGTAACATCAGCCAGCCACTGCGACGGGGTTATTAGAGTTACATTATCAAGACAGGTAAAAAGTTTTTTCTTTAACTTGTGATTTCGAGTTGAACGGTCTAAAAATAAACTTTTAGGATAGTGCTTTTTATGTGGGCAATTAGAGCAAAGGGTTTGCCACTTTTTACAGCCTATTGTTGTAAAGTGAGCACAGTGGCCCGTATATGTCCAACAGTCGTGCAAGGTCCAAACGACAGGTTTGTTATATTTCTTTAAAAATTTAAACAAAATTTTTATGTTTAAATAACTGCCGTGCAGATTGTGAAGATGAATAATATCGGGAGAAAATTTCTTGATTTTATTTATTAAATAAAGGGTTGGCAGTTTGGAATTCAGTCCGCCATTATCAAGTATTCTGGAAAAACCTGCATCTAGTTTGTTGGTTAAGGAATTGCCGAATTTTATTGCATATTTCTGATACTTTTCAGGCACACTCATTCTGCCGTAGCCTATTTTGCACTCGTGTCCCTGAGTTTCCAAAACCTCGGCAAGGTCGGTACAGATTCTGCCCGTACTGAGTATTCCGCAAACAGTATTTACCTGAAAAACCTTCATTTTTATCCTTCCAATCTACTACTTAAAGCAAGATTTGATGACCTCAATTACAAAGTCCTGTTCTTCCTCGGTCATTTTGATATCTGACGGCAGACAGAGTCCTCTTGCGAAGATATCTTCATTTACTGAAGTTTCTTCTGCCGTAATATAGTCGCAGTCGGCAAACACAGGTTGCATATGCATAGGCTTCCAGATAGGACGGGATTCAACATTAACCTCTTTGAGTTTTTCAAATACTGTCATAGGCTTAACGCCGCAATCCTTGTCCATAAGTATACAAGAAAGCCAGAAGTTCGGTTTTGTGCATTCGAGGTAGGGATTCATTTTAACCGGGAGACCTTTGAGTCCCTCTTCATAGCGACGGTAAATTTTTTCCTTAAGGTCGCGGTGCTCGTCAAGATGTTTAAGTTGACCTCTGCCAATACCCGCAACAACATTTGACATTCGGTAGTTATAGCCGATTTCTTCGTGTTGATACCAGGGGGCAGGTTCACGCGACTGGGTTGCCCAGAAGAGAGCCTTGTTTCTTGAGGCTTTATCTTCGGTTATAAGCATTCCACCGCCCGAGGTGGTGATTATTTTATTTCCGTTAAAACTAATTACGCCGTATTTTCCAAAAACACCGCAGTTTTCGCCTTTGTATGTAGAAGCAAATGCCTCGGCGGCATCTTCTATTAAAATTGCATTATGTTTTTTGCAGACCTCAATAATTTCATCCATTTTTGCGGGAGTTCCGTAAAGGTGGGCAAGCATTACTACTTTTGCCTGAGGATATTTTTTGAAAGCCTTGTCCAGCGCCTTAGGGTCTATATTCCAGGTTTCTCTCTCGCTGTCAACAAAGACCTGTACTCCGCCCTCATAGCTTATGGGGTTGACGGTAGCCGAAAAGGTCAGGTCAGAGCAAAGAACGATGTCGCCCGGCTTAACTCCTGCGAGTTTTACAGCAAGATGAAGCGCGGCAGTTCCCGAACACAGACAAAGGGTATTAAGTTCTTTTTTATCCGAAAGGTACTTTGCCGTTTCTTCCTCAAAACTGTCACAGTTGAAGCCGAGCGGCGCAATCCAGTTGCGGTCGAAAGCCTCCTTAATGAAATTCATCTCTTCTGTGTGCATTGTAGGTGTGGACAATAAAATTTTGTTGTGCGGTGTTTTCATAAATAATCATTCCATCTGTTTTTTTATTCGCTTGTTTTTGCGAACGCTAGAGTGGGCGGCAAAATTGGCTGGGACCCTCTTTTATAAAATTCAATTAGAAAGCCTCGTGCCGAATTTGCATACTAAAAAGTTTTTTACCATTATTGAAAGTATTTCAGACAAACTTATTTCAGGACGACCGTTGTACTCCGATTTAGTCAAAATGTAAATAAGTTTTGTCATGTTTAACCTCTACTTTTTTAACTTTACAATAAAGTTTGTCGATTTTGCCGTATTTTTTATAAAAGCATATATAGATATAATACTATATATATAGCAAAAAATCAACACTTTTTCGCCACTTCAACAAAGGAAATTCTGTCACAATTTTTAACTATTGTTTTCTGTTGACAAAAAGCAAAAATCGTGTAAAACTATAAGGTGACAAGAGTCGAACGCTTGTCACCTTATCCAAAGGAAGTGAGTTAAGATGGGTACCCAAGTTTACGATGTTGCAATAATAGGCGGAGGCCCGGCAGGATATTCTGCTGCTCTCTACTGTGCCAGAGCGGGTCTTAAAACCGTAACCATTGAAAAAATGTCGGCAGGAGGTCAGATGGCACTTACTGATATTATAGAAAATTATCCCGGCTTTGACGAGGGAATAGACGGTTTTACGCTTGGATTTAAGATGCAGCAAGGTGCAGAAAAGTTTGGCACAGAAACCTTATTTGGCCAAGTGCTTTCGGCAGAACTTACGGGGAAAATAAAAAAACTTATTACCGACTCAAAAACAGTGTTATCTAAAACGGTTATTATTGCTACGGGTGCCGACCCGAAACCGCTCGGTCTTGAGGGCGAAAAGGAACTTATCGGGCGAGGACTACACTACTGTGCACACTGCGACGGACGTTTTTATAAGGGCAAAACAGTTGCAGTTATAGGGGGTGGAAACTCGGCTGTTTCTGACGCTATTTATCTTTCAAATCTTGCAGAAAAAGTATATCTAATACATCGAAGAGATACCCTCAGGGCGTCGAAAATATATCACGGTTTGATTGAGCAAACCGAAAATATCAAGTTTATTAAAGACAGCCGTGTTATCAAGTTTATTTCTGACGGCAAGGTTACGGGAGCAGAAACAGAAAACACCCTTACCAAAGAAGTTTTAAAACTCGACTTGGACGGCATTTTTATAAGCATTGGAAGAAAACCTTGTACCGAAATTTTTAAGGGTCAACTATCGGTAGACGAGCAAGGGTACATTATTGCAGACGAAACTACCAAGACGAGTGTTAGCGGAGTTTTCGCAGCAGGAGATGTCAGAACGAAGGCTTTGCGTCAGGTAGTTACCGCCGCTGCCGACGGGGCGGTTGCTTCTCATTTCGCCGAAGAATATTTAGCGCAAATATAAACCTAAAAACAAAATTTATAACAAAAAACCGTTATTGGAAGTCCAATAACGGTTTTAATATTATTTGCAGAATTCGTACATTGTGCGGTAGGTTTCATAAACATCGAATTTAGAAACCACTTCAAAAGGAGCGTGCATTGAAAGAACGGGAACGCCTAAATCTACAACATCTACACCCATATTTGCAATATACATTGCAACGGTACCGCCGCCTCCTAAATCGACCTTACCGAGTTCGCCCGTTTGCCAGGCTATTCCGGCCTTGTCGAGCATATTTCTGACATAGGCAACATATTCAGCCGAGGCGTCGGAAGTTCCGCTTTTTCCACGGGCGCCGGTATATTTGGTTATTACAGCGCCATAGTTGATTTTTGCCGCATTTTTTGCTTCCATAACATCTTTAAAGGTTGGGTCGAGTGCGGCATTTACATCAGCAGAAAGACATTTTGAATTTCTTAAAGCAACTGTGTAATCTGCACCCATATTTTCACAAAGGTCACGGACAACAAAACGAAGGAAATCGGAATTTAGTCCCGTATTGCCGTCCGAGCCAACCTCTTCTTTATCAGCGAGGATAGCAATAGCCGTCTGTTCGGGGTTTTCTATCTCGCAAATTGCCATAAGAGCGGGATAAGCACAGACGCGGTCATCGTGGCCGTAGGCACCGATAAGGGAACGGTCAAAGCCGATATCACGGGGTTTTGCTGCGGGAACACATTCAAGTTCGGCAGACAGGAAATCTTCTTCGGTAACGCCGTATTTTTCATTTAAAATTGACATAATATTAAGTTTTACAAGTTCGCTTCCCTTGTCATCTTTAAAGGGGCGGCTGCCGATTAGGATATTTAGTTCTTCTCCTCTAATTCCGTCGGCAAGGGTACGCTTAACCTGCTCTTGAGCAAGATGTGGCAAAAGGTCGGTTATAACAAAACAGGGGTCGTTTTCGTCTTCACCGATATTAACCTCTATAACACTTCCGTCTTTTTTAGCAAAAACACCGTGAAGAGCCAAAGGCATTGCCGTCCACTGATATTTTTTAATTCCTCCGTAATAATGGGTTTTAAACAGAGCCATTTCGGTATCTTCATAAAGAGGGTTGGGTTTTAAGTCGATTCGGGGAGAATCAATATGTGCGGCGGTGATTTTTATGCCTTCTTCCGCTGACTTTTTGCCTACTACTACAAAGGCAAGGGTTTTTGAACGGTTATCCACAAAATACTTGTCCCCTGCTTTATACTTTTTGTTTCGGTCGAAGGGCTCAAACCCCGCTTTTTTGGCAATATTTTTGGCAACACGTGCCGCTTCGCGCTCGGTTTTACCCTCGGCTAAAAACTTCTTATAATCCTCGCAAAAGGCGGTGATTTTTTCTAGTTTTTCAGGGGTAATATTTTTAAGTCCGTTTTCTTTCTTAATAAAAAGTTTTTCCTTAAGTTTTTCGGATGCGGTTTTCTCTGACATATCAGTTTCCTCCAAGTTTCATTAAAAGACGGGAAAATTCAGATTTAAAATCTTCCTCTTTCGCGTCATTATATATTATGTGCTGTGTTCTTGCTTTATAATACTCGTCTTTTTTGCCTGCCGACATACGAAGCAAAGCGTCTTTTTCTGTTATATTATCACGCGAGATTATTCGGTTAAAACGATTTTGCTCTAAAGAAAGGACGGCACAGACATCATTACAAAGAGTATTTGCACCGCTTTCAAAAAGGGTTGGGGCATCGAGCAAAATTTTCTCATTTTCGCAGCCACTTATTTCTTCTTTTATATGCTCTAGTATAAACGGTAAAACGGTTTTATTTAAAAGTTCGGTATTCTCCTTTGAAGAAAAGGCTTTTTCGGCAAGTTTTTTGCGGTTTAGTTTAAAGTTTTCGAAAAAAACTTCCTCGCCAAAAGCATTTTTTATGGCTTTTAACACCTGACTTTTTTCATAAACCTCTTTTACCAGTTTGTCACAGTCGATTACAAAAAATCCGTTATCTCTTGCAAGATTTGCAGCGGTTGATTTACCCGCTCCCGTAGGACCGGTCAGTCCAAGAACATACTTCATAGCGTTATCACCTTAAATGCTGCGGCACGGATAAGGCGGTTATAGACAGCCAGGCCTATTCCGCTTTTCTCGGGGGCGTGAACATAGACTTTGGAGGCACCGAGAGTATCTACCTGTCGCAGTAATGCAAATATTTTACTTGCCTGGGTTTTAGAGTCCAAAACAGAGCCATAGCAAAGGGCTTTTGGCTTAATTTTACTTAAATCTTCATCAAAACAGATTACCGCACAGTCGGTTTTTTCGTTTACAAACTCGGCAAAAGCATTGCTACTTCCCTCTACAAGAAAGAGTTCGGTTTTTGGGGCATAGTGCTTATATTTCATTCCCGGAGAGGCAACCTGTTCATTTTTTTCGGGTTCGCAAAGTACCGCTTTATCTATAACAAGGGTAGGGAGAAACTTTTTAAGTTGTTCTGCCGTAACTGCACCCGGACGAAGAAGGGCAGGAGGATTTGAAGAAAGGGTTACAACGGTTGATTCAACCCCGACACTTGAACTGCCTGATATAACAACAGCGTCAATTCTTCCGTCTAAATCGGCAAGAACGTGGTCGGCGGTAGTGGGGCTTGGAGAGCCCGAAATATTAGCCGAGGGGGCGGCAAGGGGCAGACCCGACTGTTCAATTATATCCCTGGCAACCTTGTTTTCAGGCATTCTTACCGCAACGGTATTAAGTCCTTTTGAAACGCTTTGAGCAACCTTTTCAGACTTTTTAAGAACCAAGGTTAAAGGCCCGGGCCAAAAGGCTTCGGCAAGTTTTTCGGCTTCTTTAGGGATATCTGACGCAACCTCACTGAGCATATCAAGACTGCTGATATGAACTATAAGGGGGTTATCCTGCGGTCTTCCTTTTGCAGAAAAGACCTTGGCTATTGCATTATCGTTATAGGCAGACGCAGCAAGACCGTAGACCGTTTCGGTAGGTATGGCAACAACACCGCCGTCCCTTAAAATTCGGGCGGCAGCGACTATTCCTTCTTTAGTGTCACTAAGTCTTACTGTCTGCATTTTTTGTCCTTACTGCTCGGCTTCAGCCTTGAGCATTTCTGTTCTGTAATAGGTAATAAGTGCTTCGACGATTTCGTCAATATCTCCGTTTACGATTGTATCAAGTTTATAAAGGGTTAGACCTATTCTGTGGTCGGTTACTCTACCCTGAGGATAGTTATAAGTTCTTATTCTTTCGCTTCTGTCGCCCGTACCGACCTGGGCTTTACGGTCGGAGGCGATTGCCTCGGTCTGTTTTGCCTGTTCCATTTCGTAAAGGCGGGAGCGAAGAACCTTCATTGCCTTATCCTTGTTTTTAAACTGGCTTCGCTCGTCCTGACACTCAACCACGAGGCCCGTCGGAATATGGGTTATGCGGATAGCCGACTCGGTCTTGTTGATGTGCTGACCGCCCGCACCGGAAGAACGGAAGGTGTCAATCTGGAGGTCGGTCGGGTTAATATCAATTTCAACATCTTCGGCTTCGGGAAGCACCGCAACCGTAACGGTTGAAGTATGAATTCGACCCGAAGTTTCGGTTTCGGGAACACGCTGTACACGGTGGACACCGCTTTCGTACTTAAAGCGGGAATATGCACCCTCGCCCTCAATCATAAAACTTACTTCTTTATATCCGCCAAGTTCGGTTTCGTTAGCGTTTATAATTTCAACCTTCCAGCGACGCGATTCTGCATACATTGTATACATTCGCATTAAGACTCCCGCGAAGAGTGCTGCCTCTTCACCACCCGCACCACCGCGGATTTCAACAATTACATTTCGGTCATCATTAGGGTCTTTGGGAAGAAGAAGTATTTTAAGTTCTTCGGCAAAGGTTTCAATATTGGCCTTTGCCTCAAG
>JAZSLH010000042.1:0-4317 GCA_045535275.1 Acutalibacteraceae bacterium | reverse complement strand
CCCTGCTACCGCACGGGCAAGAAGAGTTTTACCCGTTCCGGGAGGGCCTACAAGAAGAACCCCTTTGGGAATTCTAGCCCCAAGGTCATTAAAGCGTTTGGGACTTTTAAGGAAGTCAACAATTTCTTCGAGTTCCTGTTTTTCTTCATCTGCTCCCGCAACATCAATAAAGGTAGTCTTTTTGTTGGGGTCGGCTTTCTTGATTTTTGCCTTTCCGAAACTCATGGTTTTATCCATACCCATTGAGTTGTTCATTCGGCGCATAATAAATATCCAGAAGACAACAAAGGCACCGAGAAGCAGTACGGTGGGAAGCAGACTTACTATCCAGGAAGCCTCTCCTCCCCTTACATAATCCATTTGAATTGTCTGATTATCGTTAGAGGGGTCGTCGTCGTTTAAAACAGCCTCGTTATGCTCCATAACGATATCATTGATATCTGAGTAGAAAATACTCGGGTCGGCAACAGTATACTTGAACTTCTCTCCGCTTTCACGAAGGGTATATTCAAGATTTCCGTTATACAGGTTAAGACTGTACTGCGAAATTTTGTTGTCCTTAATCAGATTATACATCTCGTAATAGGTTTTCTTGTCTACCTGCTTGGCGCTAAAGGAAACGATAACAATAGTAATAATAAATATTATCGGTATTCCAAGGTATAGAAGAGCATTACGAATGTTCTTTTTGTTGTTCAAAAGATGCACGTCCTTTCTGCCGTGTAAAATTTTATTCGTAAACTGCCGGAGAAAGAACTCCTACATAGGGCAGGTTGCGGTATTTTTCATCATAATCAAGACCGTAACCGACCACAAACTCGTCGGGTATTTGGGCTCCGACATAGTCTGCTTTGATATCTGCCTTCCTACGTTCAGGCTTATCAAGGAAGGTGCAGATTTTCACGCTGTTTGGTTTACGGGTTAACAGTATTTCTTTTAGACTGCTGAGGGTCGCTCCCGAATCGAGAATATCCTCAACTATAAGGATATCGTAACCGGCAAGGTTAATATCAAGGTCTTTGATTATTTTAACATTTCCCGAACTTGAAGTTCCCGAGCCGTAGGAGGAAACCGCCATGAAGTCAATTCTAAGGGGCAGTTTAATTTCGCGAAGAAGGTCAGCCATTATCATTACCGAGCCTTTGAGAACGCTTACTACCAAAAGGTTTTTATCTTTATAATCCTTTGTGATTTCGGCACCTAAACGCGAAACAATTTCCGTTATTTCTTCTTTAGAAAGAAGAACTTTTGAAATTTCATTATTCTCTGTCATAATTAACATCCCCCGAAATTTTGTCATTATCGACTTTTGTAACAATAAACTCGGCCGTTTTTGTTGTTCCAAAATCTACCTTAACTCGCTCACTTACTCCAACGCCGTATATCCAAACAACTCCTTTGTCATCACTTGCGACAGGAATTGTTTGACGAAGGGTTTCAGGAATTTTAAGTTCGCTAAAAAGTTTTTTAAGCGATTTTGTGCAATTTCTTCCCCTTAGACGAATTTCGTCGGACGAAATTCGGGTTCTGACTTTCAAACTGCCGTTTATTTTATCACAATCTATATGATTATTTAAAAACAAATTGTTAATTTTTATATCTTTTTGTAAAAAATCTTCTTTTATTTCAACTTTATAAGTAAAATTTGGCTCGGTTTGTTCGCTTTCAATATGAAAGCGGTTTTTAAGACAAACAGCCGAAAGATTTTTGGGCAGACTTGTTCGCCCACCGAAAAGCAGTATTTGTTTGCAACTTTCAAGGTGAAACGAATCACAGACAGTTCCCGTCTTTTCTTTAATAAAAAGAGCGATTACTCTTTTAATTATTGAGGGGTGCTGAACGGATAGAAGTTCGGCATCAAGAAAATCGGCCTTAGAGCAAAGAAGATAAATTTTATTTGCGGTTGAGGTTAAAAAATCTTCATCTTCACGAAGATTTTCGCTCATTATAGAAACGGTTTGTTCAACAGAGGGGTTGACTTTACGAAGAGTAGTAACGGTATTATGCCTAATATAATTCCTTGTATAGTTATCTGTTAAATTGGTACTGTCGATTACAAACGGAATTTTTTTTGAATTTAAATACTCCTCGATTTCCTTGCGGCTGCAAAAGATTAGGGGACGGACAAAAATATCTCTGACGGGTGGAATTCCGCAGATACCCTTAATACCTGAACCTCTTGTCATATTAAAAAGAACCGTTTCGAGATTATCGTCGGCGGAGTGAGCCGTTGCGACAACGCACTTAGACTCGCGAGAGAAAATTTCGTACCGCAGTCTACGGGCGGCAAGTTCGGTACTCTCCCCCGTTGTCTTTGTTTCAGCCTTAACATCAACTTGAAAAACCTTTAAAGGAACACCCAAGCCTTTGCAAAGATTTTTCACAAACTCTTCGTCCCTTAAAGATTCTTCTGCCCTAAGCATATGGTTAATATGAATAGCACTAATGTTAAGAGAATATTTTTCCTCTATTTCTTTTAAAGCGTAAAGCAGACAAACCGAGTCGGCTCCGCCCGAAAGGGCAACCATAACATTTTGGGCAGAAGAGAACATTTCGTATTTATCAACCGCCCTGATAACTTTATCTAACATTATCTAAACACTTCCTGGGAAGCAAAACGAGTATATTTGCCGTCCCAATGCAGTTCAACCGTATCAACGCTTCCGTGACGGTTTTTAGCAACGATTATTTCGGCTTTATTGGGGTCGGGCATATTTTCGGGACTTACATTATCGTCGGTTTCGGATTTATAGTAATTCTCACGATAGATGAACATTACTATATCAGCATCCTGTTCAATAGAACCTGATTCACGAAGGTCGGCAAGGGCGGGTCTGTGAGATTTTCCTCTTGCCTCGGTTCCACGGGACAACTGGGCACAGGCAAGAACGGGAACGTTAAGTTCTTTCGCCATTCCCTTAAGGTTACGGGTTATTTCCGAAACCTCCTGTACACGATTTTCGGTTTTCTTTGCCGACTGCATAAGGCCTAAATAGTCGATTACCACAAGGTCGACCTTTGGCATTCTGCGGAGTTTTGCTTTCATTTCGGGAACGGTTATTCCCGAAGTTTCGTCAAAATAAATTTGAGCCGAAGCAAGATTTGTTCCCGCTTGGGCAAGGCGTGTCCACTCGTCAGTGCTGAGTTCGCCCGTACGGAGTTTTTCGCTTTCTATAGAGGCTTCGTTTGAAAGCATTCTCTGGGCTAACTGGTCACGGGTCATTTCAAGAGAGAAGAAACAAACCGTCTTTTTGGCGTTAACCGCGGCGTGACGGGCAATATTAAGGGCAAAAGAGGTTTTACCCATACCGGGACGGGCACCGAGAATAATAAGGTCAGATTTATTAAGTCCCGTAATAACCCTGTCAAGAGCAGAAATTCCGGTTGGGATTCCTTTAAAGTCATCGGCAGTTTCGGGGTCGGTAATTTTTGTAAGGCGGGAATAGGTTTCCTCTTCGATTACCTTTCCGATATGCACAAGGCCCGAAACATCTCTTCCTTGTCGGATATCATAAATTGCCTGTTCTGCGTGGTCAAGAAGAAGAGCAGGGTCAAGCAGATTCTCGTTAACATCGGTAATTATTGTTTCGGCGGCGCCGAGCAGAGCACGGGCATAATAACGGTCTTTGATAAGGTCTACATATGTAGCAATATTTTTAGAGGTAGGTACAACCTGGGCGAGTTTGGTAAGATAGGCTTTACCTCCCGCTTCATCGTAGACGCCGTTACGCTTTAGTTGCTCAAGAAGCGAAATGAAGTCGATTGCCTTTCCGCCCATCTCAAGCATTCCGCGAAGTGTTTTATATATTTCTCTGTGTTCTTTAAGGTAAAAATATTCTTCCCTAATTTGAGTTGCAACAAGGTTAAGACAGTCGGGGTCAATTATAATTGCTCCGAGAACTGCCTGCTCTGCATCTATTGAATAGGGCGCGTTGATATTGCCTGAATCGGGTAGATAGTTTAATTTTTCAGCCATTTTAAGCCACCTTAATTTTTAAATTCTATTTATCGGCAACGATAACGGTAAAACTTGCAGAAATATCGGTAAAGAGTTTAACGGTTGCGGTATATTCACCGAAATTTTTAATATCAGCAACGGAAAGTTTTTTCTTGTCAATAGAAATTCCAAGTGTTTTGTTGAGTTCGGCAGTTATTTCCTTTGAGGTTATTGAGCCGAACAGTTTTCCGTTTGCACCTGCTTTAGCAATAAGTTTAACCTTTGTTCCCTCAATTTTTTGGGCAAGAGCCTTTGCAGCAGCCTTATCCTCTTCGTAGTGGAACTTAGCGGCGTCGCTCTTGCTTTTAAAGTCGGATCGT
>JAZSLH010000172.1:0-17257 GCA_045535275.1 Acutalibacteraceae bacterium | reverse complement strand
CCTACCTACTCGGTATGTAAGAATCACGGCTACATTGCCGGCGAAGAATATACCTGCCCCGAATGTGGCGAAAAGACCGAGGTTTATAGCCGTATTACCGGTTACTACCGCCCCGTTCAGAACTGGAACGACGGTAAGGCTCAGGAGTATAAGGACAGAAAAGTTTACGATATTGAAAATTCTAAACTTACCCGTGACGGTGCTCCGGCAGAAGATAACTGTGACTGCCAAAAGGCCGAGGTAAAGGGCGATGACGCTAACTACCTCTTCACTACCGCAACCTGCCCCAACTGTAAAATTGCTTGTTCTTTCCTTGACAAAGCAGGTTTCGCTTACGAGAAACTCCTTGCCAATGAACATGCCGATTTAGCAAGCGATTTCGGCGTTAAACAAGCCCCCACTCTTGTGGTTATTAAGGACGGCGTTGTTTCCAAGTATGCCGGTGTTTCGGATATTAAGAAATTCCTTGGCGTATAACTTTAAATTAAGGGACATTTAAATATGTATGACATTATAATCATCGGCGGCGGCCCTGCGGGACTGACCGCCGCCCTCTATGCAAAGAGGGCAAATAAATCGGTTTTAGTAATCGAAAAAGCCACCTTCGGCGGTCAGATAACCTATTCGCCAAAGGTTGAAAACATACCCGGTTTCTTAAGCCTTTCGGGAAACGAGTTTGCCGAAAAACTAATTGAACAGGTTTTAGAGCAGGGTGCCGAGGTTGAAATGGCCGAAGTCTTGTCGGTTAAAAAGGGCGAAAACTTTACCGTAGTAACCGACGGCGGAGAGTTTGAAGGCAAAACCGTAATTATTGCTACCGGCGCTAAACACAGAATGTTAGGTCTGCCCAGAGAAGAGCAGTTTGTCGGCGAGGGAATTTCCTTTTGTGCCGTTTGCGACGGCGCTTTTTACGAGGGAAAATCGGTTGCCGTAATCGGCGGAGGAAACTCGGCTTTACAGGAAGCAATTTTACTTTCAGACCTTGCTGAAAAGGTTTATGTCGTTCAAAACCTTGACTATTTAACAGGCGAAGAAAAACTTGCCGAACAACTAAAGAACAAGAATAATGTTGAAATTATTTTAGGTTCAGTTGTTACCGAACTTATCGGAGAGAGCGAACTTTCGGCAATAAAAATTAAAAACGAAACCGCCGAATCTGTTTTAGAAATTGACGGAATGTTTGTTGCTATTGGCCTTATTCCTCAAAATGAGCCCTTTGCCGAGCATATTACTCTTAATGCTTGGGGCTATGCCGAGGCAAAAGAGGACTGCAAGACCTCGGCAGACGGAATTTTCGTTGCGGGAGACTGCCGCAGCAAAAGAATCCGCCAGGTCGCAACCGCTGCTGCCGACGGTGCAGTTGCTGCCCTTGCTGCTTGCGACTATATAGACGCAAAATAAAAATCAAAATGACCTTTAGTTAAAAAACTAAAGGTCATTTATTTTTTCAATATAAACGCTGTTTACCAAGCCGTCATCAGAATAACCTAGTTCAATGAAATATTCGGTATTCTTATCAAGCACATTCTTAAAAGCGAGGATTTCTTCGGGGGTTTGAACTCTATCTTGTTCAAAATACAGTGTAATCGGCTCTTTGGGGTTATTTTTATTATGGTCCGCAACCCGCTCCAGCATAGTTCCTGTTTTGAGAGAATACTGACTGCCGTCAACCGCTTCAAATTGATTGTTAAAGGCTTTAATTTCAAAATCAGAAACCGAAGAGTTGCCGTTTATCTTATCGCTTTGCCCCGAAAGAACTTCCAGGGTTACAGATATGGTAAGAACCGTAAAACAGATAAAAAGAAGGACGGCTAAAGCAATAAGCCAGGCAGATTTTTTATTTTCTTTCATCACATTTTTTCCTAACGTTTTTTTAAATTTTATCACAAAGAAAACTTTGGGTCAAGTGTTCTATCACTTGTCCAAACCTCTGCATATAATGTAGCGGAGGTGAAAATTATGAATACTAACAGTTGCTCTTGCCGTTTCGGCTGCACCTTCTGGGCAGTAGTTGTAAGCGTAATAGTCGGCGTTGTTACCGCCTTTTTACAGATAACCGGAACAATAACCGTAGCCCCCGTCTTTTCGTGGGTTTTCTTC
Source organism: Acutalibacteraceae bacterium (assembly GCA_045535275.1). Lineage (GTDB taxonomy): Bacteria > Bacillota > Clostridia > Oscillospirales > Acutalibacteraceae > SFWF01. Next base: position 15,157 of record JAZSLH010000172.1, on the reverse strand, counting down.
GGAATAGCCGTGCTTTTCCTCTTGGTTTTAACGGGCTTTGTGCTTGTCGGAAACGGGGACAGAACCTGCTGTCAGCGTTGCACCGCCCTTACCGCTTTATTGATTGGTGCCCTCGCAACAGTTATAGCGTCCCTTGTTATCCTGGCTTTTGCCTTTGTTGCAACAAGCATAGTCGGTGCTATAGTTTTGGGTATTGAACTTCTTTTCTTTACTCTCACTCTAACTTCTTCTGCTTGTGTGATAAACTGCCTTTTCGGTTGTCAGAACTGAATTTAAACGGGTCGAAGTGTAAAACACTTCGACCCGTTCGTTTTTTCTTGCACTAAAAGCACAGATATGATATATTTATATTAAAGGAGGGGTATATATGAATATGATTAACCCAATGAATGAATTTTTAGAAATTTTCGGAATTTATGACACACCTTCTGCTATAGGTTCGGGTGTAATGCTGATTTTAGCAATTTATGTAGGTGTTTTAGGTCTTATCGGCATCGGTGTTCTTATCAACTACATATTGCAGGCAATTGCCCTTTACAGCCTTGCTAAAAACCGCAACATTAAAGGTGCCTGGCTTGCCTGGATACCGGTTTTAAACGCTTATACACTGGGTGCTATTTCTGACTATCACGATAAATCCCGCGGACTTAACCGTGCTTGGAGAAAGACCCTCTTAATAACAAGGCTTTTAGGACCGGGGATGTTTTTGGTAACCTATTTAGTTTTAATTGTTGTGATTATGGCTATAGGTGTTAGCGGAGAAATGTTTGCTATGAGGGACTTTGTTGTTGGACTGGGCGGTATAGCAGTTATTATTTTTGCCTATCTGCTTATTATTGCCGCTGCTCTTATTATATCGGTTTATCAGTACGGAACCTTTGTTTGTCTTTACAAAATATATGACATAGTTGTTCCAACTAAAGCGGTAAAATATTTTATAATCAGTTTAATTGTTCCGCTTGGTGCCTCAATTTGCTTGATGTGTGTAAGAAAAGGCAGACTCGGAATTATTGAAGAAACAGATACATATTAAAACAAAAACGCCTTCTCGAAAGAGAAGGCGTTTTTTATTTTTTACCTCTGAAAGCCGAGGGGGTCTGTCCCGTTAACTGCTTAAAACATCTTCCGAAATAAAGCGGGTCTTTAAAGCCGATAACGCCCGAAATTTCCTTAATGGTAAGGTTGGTGGTTGAAAGCAGATTTTTTGCAATATTCATTCTCTGAAGTTGCTTATATTCCATAGGGGAAAAACCCGTAATACTTGTAAAAAGGTGGGTAAAATAGGAGGTTGAAAGGTTACACATTTTAGCGTATTCATCAACCGAGATATTACTTGTACAGTCGGAGTTTATAGAGTCAAGGGCAGGGGCGATTTTTTCCTGCCCCTTAATCTGACTTTGGGGGACAAGGTGTACAGCGGTGCGAGACAACAGTCCTAAAAGGGCAATAAGCAAAGCAGAAGTAATTATCTCTGAATTGGGCTCAAATTTATTGTGTTCGGCAACAATTTGCTTAAATAACGAATTGATTTCAGCATCGTGGCCGATAAAGCACTTATCTTTTGCGGTGAGTTTAAGAAGGGAAAGAAGTTCGGTTGACATTCTGCCATGGAACGAAAACCAGAAAACTTCAGACATCTGGTCTAAAAGGGTTAAGGACTTTTGCTCATAGGGACGGCAGATTATAAACTCTCCCGTTTCCAGAAATACTGTACGAGAGGAAGCAGAAAGTTCGCCTTTTCCGTTTTTCATATAAATAAGGACATAGTCGGGAACGGCGAAAAGAGTTTCGCCCGACATACTCTTAACAACACCGCAGTCGGTAAGTTCAAGGGATAACAGGGCGTCAGAACCGCCACCTATTATGCTATGGTCATAGGCAGAAATAATCGTCACCTCCCGTTTGTTTTGTTCATTGTATCATAAAGCACAAAAAAGAACAAGACAAAATTATAGAGGGATAAAAACATTGACTTAAAAAGGCAAATAATATATAATAACTAAATATAATGATTGTAATTAGTCGAAACACTTAAAAAGCGTTTCGACAAGCCACTTTTAGAGTGGCTTTGGCAAAATTAAATTCAAATATTTAATTTTGCATGACACTCATTGTAATAGAAAAGGACAAATTTTTATAAAATTTGTCGCAAAATCAAAGATTTTGCGGCGAAACAGAAGCGTTTCGCCTAACTTTCTCTATTATAATGGAAAATTATGTTCATATAAACTTTTTAGAGGTGTAAATAATGCATTGGTCAGAAGAAATTGCAAAGAAAATAATTGACCGCAATCCGAACAAGGCTGAATATGTTTGTGCCGCAGGAATTTCTCCCTCGGGTTCAATTCATATCGGAAACTTCCGTGATATTGCAACCAGTTATTTTGTAGTTAAGGCTCTTCGTAAAATGGGTAAAAAGGCAAAACTTCTCTTCTCTTGGGATGAATTTGACCGTCTTCGCAAGGTGCCTGTTAATGTTGCTGCCGTTACCGAGGGCTTCGATAAATATATCGGCCGCCCCTATGTAGACGCTCCCGACCCCTACGGTTGCTGCGAGTCCTATGCCAAACATTTCCAGAACGAGTTTGAAGAGTCAATCAAAAAGTTCGGAATTGAAATGGACTATCGTTATCAGGAGGGTCAGTACAGAAGCGGAAGATATGCCCAGTATGTTATCCATTCTTTAAAACACCGCGAGGAAATTTTCGATATACTTGACTCTTTCAGAACCCAGGAGGCAACCGAAGAGGAAAGACGCAACTATTACCCCGTCGGAATTTACTGCTCAAAGTGCGGTAAAGATACTACCAAAATTACTAAACTGTCAGACGACTGTATCCACGCTGAGTATGAGTGTGAGTGCGGTCACAAAGGACAGTTTGATTTTGAAAATGACTTTAACTGCAAACTTGCCTGGAAAATTGACTGGCCTATGCGTTGGATGGTTGAAGGGGTTGACTTTGAACCGGGCGGAAAGGACCACGCTTCTCCCACAGGCTCTTATCAGACAAGCCGTATAATTGCCGAAAAGATTTTTGGCTTTGAGGCTCCTATCTTCCAAGGATACGAGTTTATAGGAATCAAGGGTACAACCGGCAAAATGTCGGGTTCTTCGGGTCTTAACCTTACCCCCGATACTCTGCTTAAACTTTATGACCCCGAAATTATTCTCTGGCTTTACTCTAAAACCGAGCCCACCAAGGCGTTTAACTTCTGCTTTGACGACGAAATTCTCCGTCAGTATTTTGAGTTTGACCGAATGATGAACGCCTTTGTCGAGGGCAGAGCAGATGAGCATATTGCCTCTGTTATGGAGGGGGCGTTAGTTGAGGGAAGAAAGGTTGAAAGCGTTCCTATGCAACTGCTCGTTTCCCTCGGCTCAATCGTTGACTTTAATGTTCCAATGCTTGAAACGGTTTTCGAGAAAATCGGAACTCCCTATAAGTATGAAGAATTTAAGGAAAGGCTTGACCGTGCTAAATTCTGGCTCGAACAGTGCTCTCCCGAAAGCGTTAACCGCCTTCGTGAAAGTCGTAATTTCGAGGTTTACGAACAACTCGATGAGCAGGAGAAACAGGCTGTTAAAATGCTCTTTGAGTATTTAAGCACCGACGGATATTCTCTTGACGACCTTAATACCGAACTTTACGCAATTCCTAAGCGTATTTACGGCGAAGATTTAGACCAGAAAACCTTAAAGGGTATTCAGGGCAAGTTCTTTAAGAATGTTTACAGACTTCTTATTGACAAAGAGCAAGGCCCTCGCCTTTATCTCTTCCTTTTTGCCGTTGATAAAGAACGCTATGTAAAACTGCTCGATTTTTCATATCCTCAGACCGATAAGGAAAAGGAAATCGACCAAAAGGCAAAGGAAGAAGCCGAGGCTAACGCCAAAGCGGACGAGCCTAAAGCCGAACCGGTTAAGGAACAAATCACTATTGACGAGTTTGACAAGGTAGATATGCGTGTTTGCAAAATTATAAACGCAGAGGAAATCAAGAAATCTCATTCCTGCTTAAAACTCACCCTTGACGACGGTCTTGACGGCAGAGTAATCGTTTCTTCAATCAAGAACGAATACACTATAGAACAACTTATCGGTAAAAAGATAATTGTTATTGCTAACCTTAAACCCGCTAAATTTTCGGGTGTACAGTCAAACGGAATGTTACTTGCCGCATCGGCAGAAGAATGTGGCTGTAAGGTAATTTTTGTAGATGACTCGGTTCCCACAGGAACTGCTATTCATTAAAAGAGGTGTTTTATATGACAGAACAAATGTGGCATATTATAGCCTTTGTGTGTTATTTCCTTGTTGTCCTCGGTGTCGGCATTACTTTTTTCTTTAAGTCAAAAGGCGGCGGAGAAAAGGAATACTTTTTAGGCGGACGCAATATGGGCCCTTGGGTAACCGCTTTGTCGGCTCAGGCGTCGGATATGTCGGCGTGGCTTTTAATGGGACTTCCCGGTTCAATTCTTGCCTTCGGTTTTGGCGAGGTTTGGATTGGCGTCGGCCTTGCCCTTGGTACTGCGGCTAACTGGATTTTTACGGCTAAAAGACTTCGCCGTTTTTCCCGTGCTGCAGGGGACTCTATAACCCTTCCGCAGTATCTTTCTAACCGCTTCGGCGGCGGTAAAACCGTGCTTCAAACCGTTTGTGCCCTTATTTTCCTTGTTTGCTTTACCGTTTATGTTGCTTCTGCCTTTGTTGCGGGTACCGACGTTTTCACAACCGTTTTCCCCGCCCTTGATAAGAATGTTGCAATGCTCATTTTCGGTGCAATAATTTTGGCTTACACCTTTATGGGTGGATTTAAGGCGGTTTGCTGGACCGACTTTTTCCAAGGCTTCTTAATGCTCGCTGCCGTTCTTGCCGTTCCCATTTTGGCGGCTGTTTCGGGCGAGGCTAACCCCGAATATTTAAAAGAAACCTATACATATTTAGACGGTGCGAAAGAGGTTTCCTGTGTCTTTGTAGGAACACCTTTTGAAGCAACCTGGCAGGATATTGCTTCGGGACTTGCCTGGGGACTCGGCTACTTTGGTATGCCCCATATTCTTGTCCGCTTTATGTCTATCCGCAAATCGCGTGAGATAAAAACCGCCGCAACCGTTGCTATTATCTGGGTTGTAATTGCCCTTGCCGCAGTCAGCGTTATGGCTATTCTCGGCAGAATGATTATAGGCCCCGAAATTTTAGCCGACGGTTCACAGAAGATGGTCTTTATTGAACTTGCTAAAAGATACTTCCATCCGCTTCTCGCAGGTCTTTTAATGTCGGCAATTATTGCGGCTTCTATGTCTACCGCCGACAGCCAACTTCTTGTCGCTTCTTCTTCCTTTACTTCGGATATCTATAAACCCCTTATCCGCAAAGGAGCAAAGGATAAAGAGGTTATGTGGATTGGAAGAGCCGTTGTTGTAATTGTTGCCATTGTTGCTTTCTTTATTGCAAACAGCAAGGGAAGCGGAGCACAGGCAATTATGAACCTCGTTGAAAACGCTTGGGCAGGTTTCGGCTCGGCCTTCGGCCCGGTTGTAATTCTTTCACTCTTCTGGAAACGCTTTAACTATCAGGGAGCACTAGCCGGTGTTATTGCCGGTGCGGTTGTCGATGTGGTATGGCTCTTTACGGGTCTTTCGTCCTTAACCGGAATCTACGAACTTATCCCAGGTTTTATCGCAGGTTTAGTCTTTGCGGTAGCAGTTACCCTTGTTACCAAAAAGCCCGACGGAATTGTTGAGGCAATCTTCGAAACCGCAACCAACCCCGAACTTGACGACTAACTGAATATTTTTAAGCCACAACACAAAGACAAGTGTTGTGGCTTTTTTATGTCCGATTTACCTCGGTTTATGTCGTGGTAAATCGGTTTTTTTGTTGCTAAAATTAAGCAAACACAAAAAAGGGAGGATAAAGGGTGGCGAAAAGTTTTCAAACCGAACTAAAAAGTATTTTAGCCCAAAAAGCCACCGATGAGGAGAAGACGGGACTTGAAGAAAAAGGAATTTATATTAAAAAGCCTACAAAACAGACCGTTCTTGCCGCCGCCCTTTACGAAAAGGCGGCAAAGGGCGACCTTTCCTCCCTTAAAGAAATTTTTTGTCGAATAGGGCTTCAAACAGGTGACGGCGGAGGTGTTGTTCTGATAGATGATATCGCAAATAAGAATAAGTGATACGGTAGGGGGAGGATATGACAGGTTCTGGGAGAGCAAAAAGCGTTACCGTGTTATAAAGGGCGGAAAGGGAAGTAAAAAGAGTTCAACTACCGCACTAAACCTAATCTACCGACTGCTTAAATACCACGAGAGTAATGTTCTTGTTGTAAGGGCGGTAATGAATACCCATAGAGATTCAACCTTTGCCCAACTTAAATGGGCCCAGGAGAAACTCGGGGTTGCCCACCTTTTTAAAAACACCGTGTCGCCCCTTGAGATGACATATCTGCCGACAGGACAGAAAATAATATTTCGAGGTTTTGATGATGTTTTAAAACTTGCCTCAACAACGGTTGAAAAAGGGTATTTAAACTTTGTTTGGGTTGAGGAGGCGTTTGAAATTGAAAATCTTGAAGACTTCGAAAAACTTGACCTGTCGGTCCCCAGAGGTAAAATTCCCGACAGCCTTTTTAAACAGACAACGGTTACCTTTAACCCCTGGAGTGAAAAGCATTGGCTTAAAAAACGCTTTTTCGACACCCCCTCGCCCGATACCGATACCTTTACTACCAACTACCTTTGCAACGAGTTTTTAGATGATACCGACCGAGCCGTCTTTGAGAAACTCAAAGCCGAGCACCCAAGGCGGTATGCCGTTGCCGGTCTTGGCGAGTGGGGTATTGCAGAGGGACTTGTCTATGAAAACTGGCAAGAGGGTGTGCTCGAGTGTAAAGAGGAGGACTGGGAAGCCTTTTTCGGCCTTGACTACGGCTACACCTCTGACCCGACCGCATTTATCGCTATAAAAGTTAACCGAAAAGAAAAGCAGATATATGTTTTCGACGAAATTTATAAACGGAAAATGCTCAACTGCGATATTGCAAAGGCGATAACCGAAAAGGGTTACGCCAAAGAGAGAATCCGTGCCGACAGTGCCGAACCTAAATCAAACGATGACCTAAGAAGAATGGGTATCAGCCGAATTTTGCCCTCGGTAAAAGGCAAGGACAGCGTTATAAACGGGATTATGAATATAAGCGAATACCGAATAACCGTAAACCCCCACTGCAAAAACACCGTAGCCGAACTTTCAAGTTACTGTTGGGACAAAAACGAGCAGAATGTTCCGCTTGATAAGAATAATCACTTAATGGACGCGATGAGATACGCCTTTTATGACGTTAAAAAAAGAGGAAACGAAGAGATAAAAGTCTATTCGAAAACCTTGAAAGGAGAGTGGGATATTTGACAGTAATAGTCTTTTTAGCGGTGCTGTCGGCTTTTGTTTTTGGGGTGACACTTGGAACAAAAAGTTCAAAACCAACGGCAGAAAATAAAAAAATTAAAGTAAAAAAACACGTCCCAAACGAGAAAAGCGAAATTTCAAATTTCCTGAACTACGACGGTACAGAGCAAGAGTGAACCGAGGCAAACCTCGATTTATATAAACAGAAAGGATGAATCAAATGGAAGAAAAAGTAAATCAAACTTTAGGCGGTCAACCAGAACCCCAAGGGGAGAATTTACCGCCCGAAAATGCTGATACCATACAGCATCAGGGCAAAACCGAATCAGCCTTTGTTGAGGTGAAGTTTAATAAGGAAACTAAAAAACTCACGCTCGATGAGGCGGCAACTTTAGCACAAAAGGGAATGAAGTTCGATATGATTTCCGGTGACTTTTCAAGGCTTAAGTCCATAGCCGAGGCCGACGGGCTGACGGTTAAGGAATATATTAACCGCCTTGACGCCGAAATTAACGAAAAAAAGGTCTGTGAACTTGCTGAAAAATGCGGAGGAGATAAAGAACTTGCTCAAAGAGTTCTTAATGCCGAAAAGGGCAACCGACCGGATAAAGATGCTCAGTTCTCTGCCGAATTTCCCGACCTTGACGTTGAGAGTTTACCCGAAGAAGTCAAAACAGCCGCAGAAATTAAAGGAACAGGACTGTTATTTGAGTATCTTCTGTATGAACACAGAAAAAGAGTTGCCGCCGCCGAGGAAAACCTCCGCCGCGAAAAAGCGGAGCAGTCAAGTCTCGGTTCGCTGTCCTGCGGGACAAACACAAACGCTGCAGACGCCGAATTTCTAAAGGGCGTCTGGGGCAGATAAGGAGAAAAATATGTCTATCAATTCTATCTCTTCGGCTGAAATTTATTCTGCCGAACTCGACCGCGTGTTCGAGGCAAAAAGTGCTACTGCCTTCTTTGCAGATAACGCACTTCGCACACGCTTTGTAGGAGCAAAAACCGTAATTATCCCCGATGTTGAATTCGAGGGTCTTACCGACTATGACCGCGCAGGCGGTTTCGCAAACGGAGCAGTTACCGTTTCCAACACTTCTTATACCATGTCTATGGACCGCGCCCGTTCGCTTCAGATTGACCGCGAAGATATGGACGAAACAGGAATTGCATCTCTTGCGGGAAAAATTCTCGGCGAGTATGTTCGCACCAAGGTTATCCCCGAGTGTGACGCTTATGTAATGTCCAAACTCGGCGGTATTGCCAAGGCAAAGGGCAACCTTGTAAACGGCAATCTCGACAAACCCTTTGAAACCTTTACAAATCTTGTAAATCAGGTTCAGTCGGTTGCAGGATATGACAGCGAACTCGTTTGCTTTGTAGACTCTGCTGCATACGCCGCCCTTATGTCTTCTGATGAACTCACCAGAATGATTACCGTTTCCGACTTTAAACAGGGCGAAGTAAACCTTAAGGTTAAGTCGATTAACGGCGTTGCAATTATTCCGGTTGTAAGCGAACGCATGAAGACCGCATACAACTTCACAAACGGCGGATTCAAACCCGCCGACAACGCAAGTGAAATTTTTATGCTCGTTCTTCCCAAAACCGCCGCACATCTTGTTAAGAAGACCGAGAAAATGAGAATCTTCGCCCCCGAACAGAACGCTAATGCCGACGCCTATAAATTCGATTACCGTATCTACTACGATGTATTCGTAAAGGCGTCCGCTTCGGATAGTGTATGGGGTTGGATTTCCTCTCCCGTAACTATCGCTGCTCAGCCCGAAGACATCACCACAGCCGAGGGTGATATCAGCGAAACCCTTTCGGTAGTTGCTGCAACAGATGAAAACTCTAATATCACATATCAGTGGTATAAGTGCGACACTAAGACAGGAAAGGGTGCTGCTAAAATAGCAGATGCTACAAACGGCGAGTACGCTCTTCCTGCCGACCTTGAAGCAGGCAAGCACTTCTACTTCTGTAAAGTAACTGTTGACGGCACTCACACCGTTTCGACCGATGTTGCTACAGTAATTGTAGAATAATTTTTAAAGGGTTTGCCCAAAGGGCAAACCCGATTTTAAAAAAAGGAGGAATCTGATGATAAGCAGTCCTGAAAAAATATTCTCACAATATCAGTCGGCGGCAGGTTTTAAAGAAACGCTTGGGAAACATGGACTTAATCAGCAAAACCGAATAAACGAAAGGTTTTATGTCGGCGACCAGTGGCACGGAGCCGCTTGTGGCAGTGACCGTCCCCTAGTGCGTCATAACGTCATTAGAAGAATAGGGGACTTTAAAATTGCCGAACTTTCTTCTGCCCCGGTCGATGTGCGTTACTCGGCGGAAGGTTTTTCGCAAAACACTGCTGTGCACGAACTGATTTCACGAGAAAGAAAGGCACTGTCAAAGGACAGCAAAACCGTTTACGCTCCGCTTAAATCTGATAATGAGATTGCTCTAATGATATCCGCTCTTAACTCCTACCGCAAGACAACCGAAAAAAGAACGGGACTTGCAAGAATTGTTGACCTTGCTTTAAGGGACGCCTATATTACGGGAACGGGAGCCGTTTATACCTACTATGACCCCGATATAAAAACGGGACTTTTTGCCGACAAGCAAGGCGGAACACAAATTCTCGGCGATATTGTCTGCGAGAGAATAAGGGTTGAAAATATCTATTTCGGCGACCCTGCCGTAACCGACCTTCAAAAACAGCCCTTTATAATTCTAACCGAGCAAAAAAGCGGTTTCGACCTGTCTTTCGAGGCTAAACGCTACGGCGCCCCTAAGTCCCATGTTGACCGACTTGCCTCAAAAGGAGAAGAAAAACTGACCGTTTTTACCAAACTTTATAAGGTAAAAGACGGGTTAAAGACGGTTGTTTTTGCCGTAAAGGTTACAAAGGACAGTATTGTCCGCCCCGATTTTTCGATTGGCATAGAATCCTATCCGCTTTCAATTTTCTGCTTTGAAAGGCGGGAGGGATGTATTTACGGACAAAGTGAAATATCTTATATAATACCCAACCAGATTGCAATAAACCGAATGCTGACCGCAGGGGTCTGGTCGGCAATGTCTTCGGGAATGCCCCTTATGGTCGTAAACGGAGATTTAGTGGGCGGTGAAATCACAAACGAGCCGGGACAGGTAATAAAGGTTTTCGGAACACCCGAAGAAACCCGTTCGGCAATAAGTTATATTAACCCTCCCGACCACTCTGAAGGCTACAACCAAGCGGTTGACAGTCTTATCTACAATACGTTGACCCAGTGCGGTGCAAATGAAGCGGCACTTGGTGATGTGGAGGCGACCAACACTTCGGCAATTTTAGAACTCCGAGAGGCATCGTCTAAATATCTTATTCCCCTTAAAAACCGTTATCTTCGTTTTTTAGAGGATATAGCACTTGTCTGGGCAGACTTCTTTTTTGCTATGTACGGCAAACGCTGTCTTAAAATATCCGACGAAAACGGTGTCTGGTATTTCCCCTTTGATTCGGCGAGATATTCTTCGCTTGTCCTTTCGGTAACCGCCACCGCCGAAGAGGGAATTACAAGGTCAAAAGAATACACCTTAAACACACTCGGCACACTTCTTGAAAAGGGTGCAATAACCCCGTTGCAGTATTTAAAGAGAATACCGCAGGGGATAATTCCCGACCTTAAAAATCTTATAGGCGAAATGGAAAAGGAGGCAGAAAATGAACGGATATAAAGTTATGGAAGAGAGCGTAAAACTAATCGGAATCTCAAGCCTTGACGATAACCTTAAAATAATCGGACTGCCTCTTGTTAATTCGGTTCTTGAGGATATGGGGTTCGTGAGTGTACCCTCGCTGTCACATTTGATAGGACTACCCTCCGACAGTCATCGGCGAACCCTTGTTTTCGGGGTTGCTATGCTTATAGCCAACGCCCTTGGCGACACCGAGTCAAGACAGTCTATGTCGGACATATATTCAAAGCGACTCGGTCTTATAAAGGGGAGAGTTTCGTCAATTAGAGACGTGATTCCTAAGGGGGAGATTTAATGAAATTCCAAAATGCTCAAAAAAAGGCAAAGCGGATATATCTTCCGCTAAAAGCCGACAAAAACGAGCAAAAGACGGCAGAATTTATAAACTGCAGTTATAAAGACCGTCAGGTTGTTTGCCGAGAGGGTTTTGACTGTGACCTGTATAACCCGATTTACCGAAGCGATTTCAGCCCCTACACCGAAAACGAACTTGTCTTAACCGAATGTTATCTCTATATTAGGGGCAAATACGGCAGAGTCGCCGTCTCTAAAGCCGACAACCTTATGGGCTCGGTTATATTCTTTATGAAAATCGTTTTTATTGACGGCGAGGTTTTGGATATCGGCAGTATCGAGTTTAATCGGGTAACATTCGATGCCTTTGGCTATCCTGACAGTTTCACCGTGTTTAGCGGTAAGGCAACCAAAGGCTGTGGAATTTATTTTATCAGCCGTCAGATTTACGGTGGCGACTATGAAGACTTTGTTCGGGTTATGGAACTCGATAAAGATATGGAGAATTGGATTTTGCTTGACGATTCTGAAATCTACGCCCCCGTTTTGCTTGTGAACGGAAGAGGGGAGTCCTACTTTTTTTCCTCTACCTACGGTGTATATCTGGATTTACCCGACCCCATTTCTCTTCAGAGCAGAAACCTTTTAAACGGCCGTTTCATATCATATTATACGTCGGACCACGCTTCTACCGCTTTCACCCTCCCCCTTTCAGAACTTGACAACAGTTTGGTTAAATGTAGTTTTGAGCAGTCGGGAGAAATTACCGAGTGGAAAATTTTCGCCGACGCCGAAAACTCCGACCCCGTCCTTTTTGAAGGGCAGCAGATTGTCATGCTTTGTGACCGCCAAAAAGGAAGAGTTTATTTTAAAACAGCCGACGGTGTAGATTTTGCTTTCGCTTATACGGGTCAACCTAACAACATTAAGATAGAGGCATATAAGACAACCCCTGCCGATAAAATTAAGGTTGCTTCAATGAATGTCTGTCACCCCCTTCCGTCAGACAGCGGTAAAACCGAAAATAAAGTATCGGCTTTCTATGGCGGGTATCTTCATCCCTCGACTGTTTTGTTTAACAGCCCGAAAAACCCCCTCTATTTTCCACAGTCAAGTCAGTATTCCCTCGGCGAAAACGAAAAAGGAATTACAAAAATTCTTTTTAAGGAGCAAAATATTCTTGCTTTTAAGGGAAACGGGCTATTTTCTGCGAGTGTAGAGGCGATTGAAGATTTAGGAGAACTTAATCTTAACGCCGAGATTAAAAAGACGCCCGATAGTTATAATTTAAAGTTTAAAAAGACTATGGACTTCACTTGTGAGCCGATTCCAAAAAGCATTGAAAAACTCGGCTCGGATATTGTTTTTGTAAACACAAACCGAGAAATATTCAAACTCACTAAGGCCGGGAAAGTCGAAAAAATAGGCAAAACAAAGACCGATGCCGACGGATTTGGAATATCCTGCGGTAACAGGTATATTTATTTTTACGGCGAGGGCGCTACGGTGGTCGAGGACGAATCGGTTTCAAGTTGGGAACTGCCCTCAAATATGGTGGGCGGGTTTGCCTATCTTGACAAACTTATTCTTTTTTCAAGCATATATGAAAACGGGGTCTACATTCTCTATCCCGTTTGGGTTTCGGGAAACCTTGACCGCAAGATAATTATATCTGACACTTTGGCTGAAAAAATCGAGAGCGAAATAACGGCAGAGTGCAGTTTTTATCCCTTTAAAAAGGAAGACGGCTGTGTAAAAATCTCGAAAATCCGTATAGACGGTCAGACCGACAACATAACCGTAACCCTTTCTGACAAAGAGGGTAGACGCCAAAAAAGCCGTATTGGTCTTTATAAGGGCAAGAAAGTCTTTACAAACGGATTTTCAGGATATAACCCAAAACTCACACTTAACTTTTCCTCGGGGAAAATTGAGGGAGTTGCGGTCGAGTATCATACTTTAAATATTTTTTAAGGAAGTGAAAAAGTGGAAAGAATTTTAAATTACACCCTGACCCTTGACGGTGTGTTGCCGGATAAACCTCTTTTGGCGGGATATCAGGGGGAACACCGAGCAACCGCACTCATTCTTGCCCCCGACGGTCAACTGTCGGACAAAATAGCAGAGTTGCAAGGCAGTTGGGAAGCGGTTTGTAAGATTGATGCGGTAACCTTGGCGGGAGAGTTTATAGAAGGCGAAAAACGCCCTCTTGAAAAACTTGACGACCCGTTTTATCTGACCTCTCAAATGACCGCTTCGGGTCTTGATACTGTAGTTCTTGTGAGAATTATTCTTAAGAGCGAAATACAGACAAAAGAGATTTACAAGGCACAGATAAAACTTTACTTTGAGCCGTCGGCAATACCGCCCGTCATTGTTCCCGATAAGCAAAGCGGGGCAGAAGAGTTAGAGCAGAAAGCCGAAGAAATTTGCAATCTTATTGACGAGAGGGCGCAAAGGGTAGAGTCCATTATGGACATTAAACTTCAAACCGCGCAGAACATTCTATCCTCTTCGGCAAACCAACTTAAAAGGGTAAATGAGGCGGTGGCAGACGCCGACGAAGCCGTAAAATTGGCAGAAAACAGCAGGTCTTTAGCCGAACAGTCCGCTATTTTGTGCGACCAGACAAAGCAAGAAGTTAAATCCCTTGTAACCGCCGCGGGAAGTTATGCCGATAACGCTTTTGCCTTAGCCACAAGGGCAAAAGAGAGTGCCGACAAAGCCACAGAGGAAACCAGCAAAACGCAGATACTTGCCGAGCAGATAACAGATAAAGCCGATTTTGCAAACGAGATGGCAAATATTGCCGGCCAAAAGGCAAATGAGGCTTCACTCTGGGCAGAGGATGCAAAAGAAAATCTTGCCCTTGCAAAGCAAACTGCTGCTGAGGCAAAGGACTACTGCGACGGCATAAAAAGCACTTTTGAAGAGGCTATGGCAGAAAGAGCCAACGCTATAAAGGGAAGCAAGAGTTCAAAAGGCGTTCTTATTACCGATATAAGCCCCGTTAAACATAGGCTTAAGGTTAAACTTTCGGGCGACAACGCTTCGGGTTCAAAACTGACCGTTTTTGGCAAAAATGTTTTTAACATAAGAGATTGGATAGACTATGTAAATTCGGGAATAGGCTCAAGCGGAAAAGCGGACGATGTCTATCTTGGAGAAGAATGTTTTTCTTATGTCCAGAATAAAACTGCCGGGGCCGATTTTTTCAAAGGTATGACCTTTATGGAAAATACGCAGTACACCATAAGTCTGGAATACACCTTTTCTTTTGGAGGTTATACCCAGTACAGCATACCTTGCCTGATAATTGTATATACCGACGGAGAGTATACAAGCATTGTTCAGAATGTTTCAAACTCCAAATTTACAAAATGTGTTTTCACCACGCCTAAGGATAAAACCGTTGCAGGAATCGGGCTGACAAGGTTTTCTGCCAACGCTACGGTATATGTTAAAAATAATATGCAGATTGAGCAAGGTACAAAAGCGACCGAATTTGAACCCAGCGTGACTGCTGTCACATACACCGCAGAGGAAAACGGCGAGGTCAAGGGAGTCCAGAGCATATACCCGTCAATGACCCTTTATGCCGATAATGGCTTAACCGTTTCGGCGGAATATAACCGCGATGCTAATAAAGTAGTCGCCGAACTGACCCAGGCAATAATTTCACTTGGAGGTAATGTTTAATGTTTAGTTTAAA
>JAZSLH010000034.1:0-4795 GCA_045535275.1 Acutalibacteraceae bacterium | reverse complement strand
GGCTCATCTCAAGACCCGAAACAGCAACGCCGCCGGCGTTAACTGCTTTACTGGGAGCGATTACAACATTATTCTCTTTAAGGTAAGCAACTGCCTCGGCAGTGGTGGGCATGTTAGCAACCTCAACATAGTATTTAACGCCGTTTGCAACGATGTTTTTAGCGTCTTCAATACCAACTTCGTTCTGGGTTGCACAAGGCATAACAACGTCAACCTTGGTAGACCAGGGGCGCTGACCCTTAAAGAAGGGAACGCCGAACTTGTTAGCATAGTCTTCTACCTTGTCGCGACCGCTTGCTCTCATTTCAAGAAGGAAGTTAACCTTTTCTTCGGTAGAGATACCGTCTTCGTCATAGATATATCCGTCGGGACCCGAAATGGTAACAACCTTTCCGCCGAGTTCGTTAACCTTTTTAACGGTTCCCCAAGCAACGTTACCAAAGCCCGAAACAGCAAAGGTCTTGCCCTTTACTTCTTCACCAAAGGAAGCGAGCATATTTTCTACATAGTAAACTGCGCCAAAGCCGGTGGCTTCAGGGCGGATAAGAGAACCGCCGTAGGCAATCCCTTTACCGGTTAAAAGGCCGGTAACCTCGTTGCGAAGACGCTTATACTGACCGTAAAGATAGCCGATTTCACGTGCGCCAACGCCGATATCACCTGCGGGAACGTCGGTGTTTGCGCCAATGTGACGCTCAAGTTCGGTCATAAAACTCTGGCAGAAGCGCATAACTTCCATATCAGACTTTCCTCTGGGGTCAAAGTCGGAACCGCCTTTACCACCACCCATAGGCAGAGAGGTAAGGCTGTTTTTAAAGGTCTGCTCGAAGCCTAAAAACTTCATAATAGAAGCGTTTACAGAGGGGTGGAAACGAAGACCGCCCTTGTAAGGACCGATTGCAGAGTTGAATTGAACGCGGAAACCGCGGTTTACCTGAACCTGACCATTGTCGTCAACCCAGGGAACGCGGAAGGTGATTAAACGCTCGGGCTCAACCATGCGCTCAATAACGCCTGCCTTTTCAAACGCGGGATTTTGTTCTACAACAGGCTCTAAAGACTCAAGAACCTCAAGCACAGCCTGAAGAAACTCGCTCTCGCCTGCGTTACGCTTTTCTACATCAGCGTAAACTTTTTTAAGATATTCGTTTTTAAGCATAAATCTTCCTCCTAAAGAAGTTAAAAATTACAAAACCAAAAGGCTGTTTAATAAACTAAAGTATAAACTTTTAAGGGCAATTTGTCAATAGCGACGATATATAAAAATTGTCAAAATTTTTTTCTTCTCACTCTTTTTGTTTTGTACAAACATACAAATGTACGCCCACTGCGTACAGTTTCCCGAAAAAATAAGGTTGCAATTTTTTTGTCGAGAGATTATAATAGAGTTGTAATAATACTTGTTTTAGATGGTTAGATATTGGAGATTTACAATGAATTTAGCAAACTATGAAACTTTGAGGAAAATTCTTCAGAGTGAGGGTTTCAGTTTAAAGAAATCGCTTGGCCAAAACTTTCTTGTTGACCCTACGGTCTGTCCGAGAATGGCGAAAAGTGCCTGTGATAAGAATACGGGCGTTCTTGAAATCGGACCGGGGGCGGGGGTTTTAACCCGTGAACTTTGTTCTGAGGCAAAAAGGGTTGTCTGCGTTGAACTTGACGAAAAACTCCGTCCCGTTTTAAAAAAGACCCTTGCCGACAAGGACAATGTTGAGGTCATTTTCGGTGACGCTATGAAACTTGACCTTGAAAAACTTATAAAGGACAAGTTTTCCGACTGCGAAAGGGTTGCGGTCTGTGCAAATCTGCCCTACTATATAACCTCGCCTATAATAATGATGTTGCTTGAAAGCCGACTGAAGATTGATAATATAACCGTAATGGTTCAAAAAGAGGCGGCCGAGCGTCTTTGTGCAACGGTCGGGGACAGACAGGCGGGTGCGGTTACGGTTGCGGTCAACTATTTTGCAAAAAGCGAAATTCTTTTTAAGGTTTTAAGGGATAGTTTTATGCCCCCTCCAAATGTCGACAGTGCCGTTATACAATTAAAACTAAGGCAAGAGCCCGAAATTAAAGTTTTAAATGAAAAGGAGTTTTTCCGTTTTGTAAAAGCCTGTTTTGCACAACGCCGAAAAACCCTTGTTAATACCGTTTCGGCGTCAATGGGAGTAAGCAAAGACCTTTTAAGAGAGGCTCTAAGGCAGATAAATCTTCCCGAAACGGTCAGAAGCGAAAGTCTTAAAATGGAAGAACTTTGTGCTATCTCTAATTTTCTGTCCGGGGGGGAGAACAGGTGAGACAAAAAGAACCAAGGTTTGAAATGAACCACCGCAATCAGCACTTTACTATAGTAGAAAAATATGAAGCCGAGTCCCAGCCTATGCATTGGCATGACAATTATGAAATAGAGTTTGTAACCTCGGGCGAGGGGGTTCATCGGCTTAATAATAAGGAATATCCGTATAACAGAGGTGCTGTTTATGTTACCAGAATCCGTGACTATCACGAGATAGAAATAACCAAGACGGCAACGGTGCACAGAATTGTGCTCCCCGAAAGGTGTATGCCCGAACGCTTTGTTAGAAGTATGCTTAAAAATAAGGCAAACCTTATTACCCATCTCGGCGAAGAGATGATTACTCATATTGAAAATCTGCTTTTACTGCTTGAAAGCCGACCAAAAGCCGAGAATCTTGAAGAACTGTATATTCAGGACTGTCTGCTTAATGTAATAATAATGTTGTTTACAAGAAGCGTTAATGAAAATCCGGGTGACCGCCACCGTCCCGACGGGGCAAAGGTACAAGATGTCTGGCTTTATATTGAGGACAACTTCCGCAAAAAACTAACCTTGCAGAGCGTTGCCGACCATTTTCAGATGAACCCGAACTACCTGAACCGAATTTTCAAGGAGCATACGGGCGTTACGGTTTATGCGGCGGTAAAGGTTTTCAGACTTCGCTATGCCGCAAAACTCTGCCGTGAAACTGATATGAGGTGCAGCGAAATTTGCAAAACCTGCGGATATTCGGGAACGGCAAACTTCCAAAGAGATTTTAAAAAGGAATACGGAATAACCCCGCTTCAATATCGTGCGGCGGCAAAAGAAGGCTATTTTGACAGTTTAGATGCGAAAGACAGTGAAAATAAAGAGTAAAGGGTGGGTATTATGTTTAAAAAGGAAAAAGAAGTAGTAGTAAATGATGTTGACAGTCAAGCCGAGAAGAAAAGAGAAAAAATAGAAAAAGTCAGAAAGACCCGAAGAATAATTCTTTTATCGGGAACAATCGCTTTGGTAGTGTCGCTTATACTTAATGTTGTTCTGATTGCAGGGCTTGTAAATAAGGACAACAAAATTGAGGGCGGCGGGTACAACTCTGCTAAAAACGCCGTTACTGAATATGTAAAGGCATTTATAAAGGGCGACATTGATAAAATGCTCTCTGCTTGTGCGATTGAAAGTTTCCTTAGCAACCTAAACTTTGAAGAAAAACTTGTGGCAGACGGAAGTTATAGTTACGAGGGCTATATTTTCCCCTATAAAAACGATAAACTTCAAAAAGAACTCTCAACAGAAATGTATAAAGAGTACCATCTTCGTCAGATACTCAATAAATATCTCTATCTTGGCGGCGACCTGGAAACCTCCAGGGGAGTAGACCTTCAAACAGGCGGCTTTGCGGTTGCAGATAAACTTGTCAAAACTCTTGTCGACGACGAGTTTTCGGAAAAACTTAAAAAGATGAAGACCGGTAAAAAGATTGTCGCAAGCGAGTTGAACGAACTGGTCGCTGACGATATAACCGACGAGAAAGAAAGAATTTCTAAATTCCTAAACTGCGACGATTTTACAACCTATGCAGTTGAAATAACCTTTTGCGATACCGACTATTATATGTTTGTCGACGCAGTCAGCATAAACGGCAAATGGTATGTACTTTCCTCTTCTTCCCACCTTGCAATCCTCGCCGGTACAGACGCAGTTTCATATATGAAGATTAGATAACGACTAAAAAAGATGTGTGAGCAAACGCTCACACATCTTTTTTAATATTTTCTTATTTCAAGGTTTTGGTCGTCTTCGCCCTTTTCAATCTTCTTGATTACAATAAAATAACTGTAATCTTTGCTGACCTCAACCTTTACCCTCTCGCCAACCTTTTTGCCCATAAGAGCACTGCCTAAAGGGGACTCCTTGCTTATGATGTTTGAAAAAGGGTCACGCCTAAGGGTTGTTACAATTCGAACCTCTTCTTCAGCAGAGTCTTCTTCAACAAAAATGGTGACTGTATCAAAAAGGCCTACAGTGTCGGCGTCGCTTTTTGTGTCGATTATAACGGCGGGTTTAATCATAGCACGAAGGTATCTGATACGGCTTTCGTTCTTGCCCCTCTCACGCTTTGCGGCGTGGTATTCAAAGTTTTCCGAAAGGTCGCCGTGACTTCTGGCAAACTTAACATCTTCCAAAATAGCGGGACGCACTACGCCAATGCGGTATTCAAGTTCCTTTTTCATTTTTTCAATATCTACCCGTGTCAGTTCGTCGTACATAGCGTCTCCTTTGAATGCTTTGGTTAAAAACATCTTATCATAATCTGAACTTTTATTCAAGTTGAAGGTTTTATTATATTTGTGTGAAATTAAAGCAAAAGTATGTTATAATTGAACTGTAAAGGAGAGTTGAAGACATGAGCATGAAAGACAAAATGCATACAGGCGAACTATATTTATGTGTTGATGAGGAAATAGTTAAAGAACAAACCCTCTGTCTTGAAAAACTGTACGATTTTAACGC
>JAZSLH010000156.1:0-1750 GCA_045535275.1 Acutalibacteraceae bacterium | reverse complement strand
GCCGACCCCTTTTATATATCGGAAGAGACCAAGGCAACCCTCAAAAAAGTTTACCCCTATTGGAAAGGTAAAACGACAAGCGAACTCGCTACGGCATATATGGCACCCGAGGCTCTTGCCGCTATTGACCACAACATTTTTACCCCCGGAAACTACTTCTATAACGGAATCGGCCACCTAACGGTAGATTACGCAAAGGTTCTTAAAATCGGCTTTAAGGGAATTGCCGAAGAGGCTCGATGCGCTATGGCTAAACTTAAAGTTTCCGACCAAGACTACGCTAAACGCCACAACTTTTTAGAGGCTGTTCTTATAAGTTGTGACGCCGTTTGCAAATATGCCAAAAGGTACGCCGACCTTGCCGAAAAAGAGGCTGCCGCAGCCGAGGGGGCAAGAAAAGAAGAACTTAAACAAATTGCCGCTAACTGTAAAAGGGTTCCCGAAAACGGTGCGACTAACTTTTACGAGGCTTGTCAGTCTTTCTGGTTTGTTCAGATGCTTCTTCAGACCGAGTCAAGCGGTCATTCGATTTCGCCCGGCCGTTTTGACCAATATATGAACCCCTATTTTGAGGCCGACCTTGAAAAAGGGGCAATTACGAGAGAGTTTGCTCAAGAACTTATTGACTGTATCTGGGTTAAACTCAACGACCTTAACAAGGTTCGTGACGCCGCTTCGGCAGAGGGTTTTGCGGGTTACAGCCTTTTCCAGAACCTTATTGTCGGCGGTCAGGATATAAACGGTTGTGACGTTACAAATGATGTTTCATATATGTGTATGAACGCAACCTTGCACGTATCTCTTCCTCAGCCGTCTTTCTCGGTTAGAGTCTGGAACGGAACTCCTCACGAATTTATGCTTCGCGCCGCCGAGGTAACCCGTACGGGAGTCGGACTTCCCGCCTACTATAACGACGAGGTTATTATTCCCTCGCTTCAAAGCCGAGGCCTTACCCTTGAGGACGCAAGAAATTACAACATTATTGGTTGCGTAGAGCCTCAAACGCCCGCCAAAACAGACGGTTGGCACGACGCCGCTTTCTTTAATATGTGCCGTCCGCTTGAACTTGTTTTCTCAAACGGAGTTGACAAGGGGGTTCAACTCGGTCCCCAAACGGGCGACGTTACAAAAATGAAGAGTTTTGAAGAGTTTTATGACGCTTATAAAACCCAGATGAACTACTTTATTGAACTTCTCGTTAACGCCGACAATTCTATTGACCAGGCACACGCCGACCTTTGTCCGCTTCCTTTCCAGTCCTGTATGGTCGAGGACTGTATCGGCAGAGGAAAAAGTCTTCAGGAAGGCGGAGCAATCTACAACTTTACGGGTCCGCAAGGTTTTGGAATTGCAAATATGGCAGACGCTCTTTACGCCGTTAAGAAACTCGTTTTCGAAGAAAAAAGCGTTACTATGCAGGAATACAAAGAGGCGATTGACAATAACTACGGCAAGGATTTAGACGCCCGTGAGGCAGAAAAACTTACTGCCCGGGTTGCCCGTCAGATGATTGAAAACGGAAAAGTTCTTTCAGAAGAAGACGTTAAGGTTATTTTTGAAACGGTTGTTAAAAACAACTGCACCGAGGAGCAGAAAAGGCGTTTTGACGCTCTTCTTCAAAAAATCGGAAGTCTTGACAAGTTCGGAAACGACATTCCCGAGGTCGACAGTTTCGCAAGAGATGTCGCCTATACATACACAAGACCTCTTCTAAACTATAAAAACCCACGAGGCGGACAGTATCAGGCGG
>JAZSLH010000099.1:0-2411 GCA_045535275.1 Acutalibacteraceae bacterium | reverse complement strand
GAACTAAGTTTTGCGGGTTACCTCGAAACTGATGCCCTGACTGTAACAGGAAAAACTGTTGCCGAAAACATTAAGGGTTGCCGTTCTAAAAATACCGAGGTTGCTAAAACTGTTGCCCAGCCTTATACAAAAACGGGCGGTCTTGCCGTTCTTTACGGCTCTCTTGCTCCTAACGGCTCAATCGTTAAGCGTAGTGCTGTAGCAAAAGAAATGCTAACACATACAGGCCCTGCTAGAGTATTTGACAGTGAAGAAGAAGCAATTAAGGTTATTTACGAAGGAGGTATAAAGCCCGGTGATGTTGTAGTTATCCGATATGAAGGACCTGCAGGCGGCCCCGGTATGAGAGAAATGCTTTCTCCCACCTCGGCTATTGCGGGAATGGGGCTTGATAAAGAGGTTGCCCTTATTACCGACGGACGTTTTTCGGGTGCTACCCGAGGCGCTGCAATTGGCCACACCTCTCCCGAAGCGGTAGATGGTGGACCTATTGCCTACGTTAAAGATGGCGATATGATTACTATTGATATTCCAAACTATTCCATTTCTGTTGATATAAGTGATGAAGAAATGGCAAAGCGCAAAGCAGAAACAACACTAAAAGTTAAAGAAAATCTTACCGGCTATTTAAAGAAATATGCAAAAATGGTAAGTTCTGCCGATAAGGGCGCAATAATTGATATTTAACAGGTGAAATCTATGAGTAGAATTAAAATTTTTGATACCACTCTGCGTGACGGTGAACAATCTCCCGGTTGCAGTATGAACCTTGCCGAAAAGTTACAGGTTGCAAGTCAACTTGAGCGTCTTGGCGTAGATATAATTGAAGCAGGTTTCGCAATTTCTTCCCCAGGAGATTTTGAATCGGTTAAAAGTATTGCAGAACTCGTTAAAAATTGTAGCGTTGCTTCTCTTTCCCGTGCCCTCGAAAAAGATATCGACTGTGCTTGGGAGGCTGTTAAAAACGCTGCCGACCCTCGAATTCATACCTTTATCGCTACTTCTCCCGTTCATATGGAGTATAAACTTAAAATGACTCCCGAACAGGTTATCCAGCGTACTGCCGCTATGGTAAAATACGCTTCTAAATACACCTCTAACATTGAGTTTTCTTGCGAAGATGCAATGCGTAGCGACCCCGATTTTCTGGTAAAAGTTTGCGACGCTGCTATTAAAAACGGTGCAAAGGTATTAAATATTCCCGATACTGTTGGCTATACAACCCCCAACGAAATGCGTGCAATGATTGAATACCTTATTAAAAATGTACCTGATTCCGACAAGGTCGAGTTTTCTGTGCACTGCCATAATGATTTGGGTATGGCGGTTGCAAACGCTTTGGGCGGAGTTCTTGGCGGTGCCCTTCAAATTGAGTGTACCGTAAACGGCCTTGGCGAACGTGCCGGAAACACCTCTCTTGAAGAGGTTGTAATGGCAATGAATACCCGCCCCGACCTTTACGGCGAACTTCCCAGAATAGACACTAAACAGATTTACAGAACAAGTAAACTCGTTTACAATATAATCGGACAGTCCGCACCCAACAATAAACCAATCGTTGGTGCAAATGCCTTTGCTCACGAATCGGGAATTCATCAGCACGGTGTTCTCGCTAATAAGTCTACCTACGAAATTATGACTCCTGAATCGGTTGGTATTCAAACAAACCAGATGGTTTTAGGTAAACATTCGGGTAAACACGCTTTTTCTGAAAGACTTAAAGAACTTGGTTACGAACTTAATGATGACCAAATTGTAGATGCATTTACTCGCTTTAAAGAACTTTGCGACAAAAAGAAAACCGTCACCGACGGAGATATTGAAGCCCTAGTTTCTAATACCGAAGTTATCGACGGAAAGTATAAACTCGTTTCGTTCGATGTTAAAACTATGGGTAAGGTTGGCGTTTGTTCTTCAATTTGCCTTAAACACGAAGACGAATTCTTCGAACAAAAAAGCCTTGGCGACGGTGCTATCGATGCTCTTTATGCCGCTATCGATAAAATTGTTATGCCCCCCGAACATGTACTCGATAAGTTCAATATCAGTGCCGTTTCGGAAGGTCAGGACACTCTCGGTGAGGTTACACTTAAACTCCAAAGTGGCGGTAAAACCTACTCTGGCAGAGGTCTTTCTACCGATATTATCGAAGCAGGTATTATGGCCTACTTAAATGCAATTAACAAACTTATGCAGTAAAGGAGATACATCATGGGAATGACAATGACCCAAAAGGTTCTAGCAGCACACTGCGGTGCCCAAAGCATAGAAGCAGGGGAACTTATTCTCGTTAATTTAGACCTTGTGCTTGGTAACGATATTACTTCGCCCGTTGCTATTGCCGAGTATAACAAACTCGGTATAGATAAGGTCTTTGACAATAAAAAGGTAACAATGGTTATGGACCATTT
>JAZSLH010000112.1:0-3619 GCA_045535275.1 Acutalibacteraceae bacterium | reverse complement strand
TGTGCTTTTCGGCAGCGCCCTCACTTTTTATTGCCGATATGCTTCCCTTTGCGGGGCTTTGTGACCGACTTCACCGTTTGAAAGCAGGGGTGTGCAGTAAATTTTCGGCAGAGCAGATTGAGCACAGCAACGCCGTTGTCGTCTCTTCCCGCGACCTTTTCCCCGCGGGTTGTATAAAACTTTACAATATGTCGCCTCTTAGCGCAAACCCGATTGACGAAACAATTACCCTAGCCGCTTCTGTAGCATACGAGGCAAACAGTCCGCTTTATCCCCTTTTTGCTTCCATTTTAACCGACGAAACCGAACTTTTCGAAGCCGACTCGGTAAAATACGAAGAAAATCTCGGTATTTCCGGTTGGGCTGACGACCGCCACATTATGATAGGCAACCGTTCTCTTATGGAGGCTCACGGGGTGCGTGTCCCCGCCCTTGATGTTGACCGAAAAATTCTGCACAAAGGCTTCTTCCCCGTATATCTTGCCTGTGACCAACGTGCCTGTGCAATGTTTGTTGTTAAGTACTCGGTTGACCGCGATATCGAAACCGAACTCGGCCGTCTTGCCGACCGTAATGTTATGATTTTGGTTGAAAACTGCGACCCGAACATAACCGAGCAAATGCTTTGCGATTATTATTCGCTTTATCCCGACTCTCTTAAAATTCTCGACCACAACGGAACCCATAAACATAAAACCGCAACCGCCCCCCGTGACACCGCTTCGGCTCACGCTTTCCACAAAGGCTCTGCTCTCGGTTTTCTTTCTGCCGTTTCGGGAAGTTTCAGGCTCCGCACCCTTTCAAACGTCCTTTATGTTCTTCACATTATAACTATGGTCGTTACCTGGCTCCTTTTTGCCTGTCTGTCGCTTGGCGGTCTTTCGCTTATGAGTGCCGTTATCTGTGCCCTTTGCGAACTTGTTGGCGCCGTTATCGTTCTTACCGCATATTTCATCGGAAAATAGACTAAATCGTAGGTGACTTTTTATTATTAAGCGAACTTTATCAAGTCTTAGCAACCCGCAAAACTTAATATATCTCGCCTTTATAAGCGTTTTTCTGCACTATGCTATAACCAGTGCGGTTATAATAGTTCTGGGACTTTATCTTCTGTTTAACAAAAACTCCTCCAAAAAAGTCTTTTCTTTCAGCGGAAAAGGGTTTTACATTGCCTTTACGGTCTACTCTCTGCTTGTTGCCCTTTACCACAAGAACTATATAGGTGCTCTTTGTGCCTGTGCTTTCTTCCTTATAATTGCAATCAGTTACTACACCAGAAGTATTATTACCGAAAAAACCTTTGAGGGCTGTCTTGACGTCTGCTGCTTTTCGGCAATTCCTTTGGCGGTTGGTGCAGTTATTGAAAAAATGCTCCTTTTCCCAACCGACACCTCGGCTACGCTCACCCCTCTTGGTTGGTTCATCAGTTCAGATTACCGCTGTTCTCTATGGTTTTTTAATCCCAACTATTTTTGCTCCCTTTTGGCTACAATAATTATTATCTGTGCCTTTAAAGTAACCTCTCACAAAAAAGGCGTGGCTGTATACTATATCTGCGCCGCCTTTGCCGCAGGCGCTATGTACCTTGGCGGAAGTCTTTTTGCTATCGTTGAGGTTTTTGTCGGACTTTGTATTCTTCTTGTCCTTAAAAGAAAACACCTTATGCTTGCGATGTTCCTTCTCGCCGTTGGTATAAGTATTGTTATGATTTTCTTCTTGCCGAATATTCTCCCCCGTCTTTCAGAATCGACCCACACAACCGACCTTAGAGTTATCATCTGGGACGAGGCGATGGGCTTTATAAAAGAAAATCCCCTTTTCGGAAAAGGTTTCCTGACCTTCTATCACGAGTATCTTGCCGACCCGCTTAATATCTACAAAACAACCCACGCTCATAATTTTGCTCTTGAATCACTTCTTAGTTTCGGTATTATCGGAAGCGTGTTAATTCTTCTGCTTGTCTGGTCCTATTTCCGCAAGGTTACCGAGTGTAAAGAACTTCTCCGCACCAACTGTGCGACCACCCTTATTCTAACCCTTTCTGCCGCCGTTCTTATTCATATGACAACCGATATGACGCCTATTTGGATGCAGACCGCACTGCTTTATATGCTCATTTTCGGCGGAATTGGAATAGACGAAAAGGCTTTAAACAAAAGAATTCTTGCCTGTGCTCAAAACAAGGGCAAATCTGATAAAATAACCAATAATGAAAGTTCACCTGAAAAGGAATGATAAAAATGAAAAAGAAAAAGTTTTATATCACAACCGCTATTGCCTATGCCTCAAGCAAACCCCATATCGGAAATGCTTATGACATAGTTCTTGCCGATATGATAGCCCGTTACAAAAGACTTAAAGGCTATGACGTTTTCTTTATGACCGGCTCGGACGAACACGGCCAGAAAATTGAGGAAAAGGCTAAAGAGGCAGGAATCACCCCTAAAGAATATGTTGACAAGGCGGCGGCACAGATAAAGGCTGTCTGGGATAGTATGAACACTACCTATGACAAGTTTATCCGCACCACCGACGCCGACCACGAGGCTGCCGTTAAAGCAATATTCAAAAAACTTTACGAGCAGGGCGATATTTATAAAAGCGAATATGAGGGCAAATACTGTGTGCCTTGCGAATCCTTCTTTACCCCGAGCCAACTTGTTGACGGAAAATGCCCCGACTGCGGGAGAGATGTAAGCGACGCTAAGGAAGAAGCCTATTTCCTTAAACTCGGTAAATATCAGGAAAGACTCACCCGTCATATTGAAGAAAACCCCGATTTTATTCAGCCCGAATCCCGTAAAAACGAGATGATAAACAACTTCTTAAAGCCGGGTCTTTCCGACCTTTGTGTGTCAAGAAGTTCTTTTAAATGGGGAATTCCCGTTGAGTTTGATAACAAGCACGTAATTTATGTCTGGATAGACGCCCTTTCTAATTATGCTACGGGTATTGGCTATAACCCTAACGGCTCTACCGAGCAGTTTTCTAAACTCTGGCCTGCCGACCTGCATGTAATAGGTAAAGATATTGTCCGTTTCCATACAATCTATTGGCCTATTATTCTTATGGCGTTAGGTCTTCCTTTGCCTAAACAGGTTCTCGGCCACCCCTGGGTGCTTGTGGGCGAGGATAAAATGAGCAAGTCTAAAGGTAACACCATCTACGCCGACGAACTAGCCAAGCGTTTTTCTGCCGACGCCGTGCGTTACTATCTGCTCAGCGAAGTTTCCTTTGTAAACGACGGCTCAATTACCTATGAGAGTTTTATAAATAAGTTTAACTGCGACCTTGCTAACACCTACGGTAACCTTGTTAACCGCACGGTTGCTATGACAAACAAATACTTTGGGGGAACCGTTTCCTATAAGGACTTCGAAAACGAGTGTGACAAAGACCTTCTGGCTACCGTTAGCAAAACCGTTAACGAATATACAAATGCTTTAGACGGCTATAGAAACGCCGACGCTTGTGCCTGTGTTTTAGAACTTGCAAAACGCTGTAACAAATATATTGACGAAACTATGCCCTGGGCTCTTGCAAAGGACGAAAGCAAGAAAGACTATCTTGAAGCGGTTCTCTTTAATCTGCTTGAATGTATCCGCATACTTTCTGCTTT
>JAZSLH010000175.1:0-3896 GCA_045535275.1 Acutalibacteraceae bacterium | reverse complement strand
AAGTTCAAAACTCCCAAAAAATCCAAGTCCTTTTTGGGACTTGGATTTTTTATCCATTGCGAAAGCAATGGCATATCATCAACGATAGCGTTGCTATCGTTGTATCTCATAGTCCGTTAGGACTGTATATCATCACGCTTTAGCGTGTATCAAAAATACTTTCGCAATGATGATATACAAAACTTCGTTTTGATGATATGCAATTCCTACGGAATTGATTATATACAATGCTCCGCATTGATTTTCCACCGCTTTTATGCTATAAGAAAAAGCCGTGAAATTCACGGCTTATTTTTGTATATTGGGGTTGTCGGTTCTTTCAAGTAAATAATCAACAGATACGTTAAAATAATCTGCAATTTTTATGAGTTCATTTATACCTGGCTCTCTTTCGCCTGTTTCATACCGGCTAATTGTATTTTGGTTTGTATTCAAGTCCATTGCCAATTTTAATTGGGAAAGGCCTTTTGATTTTCTGATTTGTTTTAATCTCATAAAATCACCCCTTGACATTATTATCCCACAATGGTATAATTAAAATATCCCAATTTGGTATATTACAAGGAGGAAGAAAAAATGAAAAAATTATTATCAATGGGTTTAATATTAATGCTGGTTATTCTATCTTTCGCAGGGTGTGGCAACGGACAGACTTATGATGATGTGTTAAAAGAATATACTACTAAAATTGAAGAAGCGACACCTACTCTTGTTGAAGAGTTCAAAACTGAAACAGCCGGTATCACTGATGTAACTAAATTAGCTGAAATTTCTAATGCAAAAATTCAAAAACTTGCCAAAATTTCTACTGAAGGAATCGGTAAAATGGCTGAAATTAAATTGAAAAACAATGATGATAATAGTGTGTACGAAGAATGGGCACAAAAACTCACTGATGTGTATGAAAGAGAAGCAAAGAAAATAACAGATGAGTATGAAGCGGTTTCGAGTAACGCTATAAATTCATTGCTACCGTAATTTAAATTTGCAATTATAAAGAAAATCAAGTTTTTGACCGGTTCCATTTTGAGTGTCGGTCCCCAAAAAGAAAGACACGATGAAAATCGTGTCTTTCTTTTTGTGTTTGTGTTCGTATGAAATATACCCCCCTATTGACAATATACTCCGGTAGGGTATATATTATATTTGGAGGTTGGATATGGATAATAATTGTTGTAATAAGAAAACTAAAAGAAACCTTGATGAGAAAAAGTTAATAACCAATAGACTAAACAGAATAAGCGGACAAATAAATGGAATAAATAGAATGATTGAAAATGATGCATACTGTAATGATGTATTAATTCAGTTATCCGCCGTTGAAAATGCTGTTAAAAGTTTGTCAACGCACATTCTGGAAAATCACTTATACACATGTGTTGCTAGAGATTTGGAAAACGGCAATTTAGACACTATTGATGAACTAATTAGTTTATTTAAAAGATTTAATAAATAGGGGAGGTGTTAGTATGGATAAAATCGTATTGTGTGAAAAATGCGGTGCAATGGTTAAGGTATTAGTTGACTGCACTTGTGAAAACTGCGGCATTAAATGTTGCGGAGAAACTATGAAAGAAATTTCAGCAGAAGAAGCAAAAAAATATTTAGAAAAGAAATAATCTTGTTAATTTCAATTTAAACAAAACCCGTCTTATTAGTAAGACGGGTTTTGTTTTTTTAACCTATATGTTCGAACTTCTACATATTATTTATAATTCGTCTGCCAAGCAGACACATTTTCTGTTATCTATTCTCTTTTATCTCTTATCTGGAAACGATAATTTGAGAGAATAACGAAAAGAGAAAAGTTAAGAGAACAAAAAGAAACGACAATCTTCTTACCGAAAATTGTCGTTTCTTTTTGGTGCGGATAATGGGACTTGAACCCATACGTCGTTCGACACACGCCCCTCAAACGTGCCTGTCTGCCTATTCCAGCACATCCGCATTACTTATACGCTTTATCGCGCCTAAATATAATACCATAGTGACTTTTAAAAGTCAACTATTTTTTTACAAAAAGAAAAAATAAAAATATTTATAAAAAATACTTGCAATTCACAGAGCGTTAGTATATAATAAATTCACGATAGTGGCGTAAAAACACACCAAAATAACATTAAAATAACATTAAAGTGGCGTAAGGAGGTGAAAATTCGTGCTTATAGGCGGTTCGGACCATAGTGTAGATAAGAAGGGACGAATTTTCATTCCGGCCCGTTTTAAAGGTGATTTTGGCGAGAGCATTGTAATCTGCGCCTGCGCTTTCGGTAAAAAATGTCTTTGGGGCTTTACTGAAGAAGGCTTTGAAAAGTTTTGTGACAAGTTAAATAAATTACCTTACGGTAAAATGCAAGACATTTATCGGTTTCTTTCAAACAGTGCGGTTTTCGCTGAACTTGACGCTTCGGGAAGAGTTTTAATTCCTGCAGAACTTCGTGCTTTTGCAGCAATCGAGACCGACGCTCATATCGTAGGAATGAGAAGTAATATTGAAATATGGAGTCCTGAAAACTGGAAGTCCGAGCAAGAGCAGTTCTCTCTTGAAAACTTTGCTCCGGTTATCGACGAACTCGGTTTCAGTTTTGGTGAATAATAATGGAGTTTAGTCATATACCGGTTTTGTTAAATGAAACCCTTGACGGCTTAAATATCAAACCTGACGGAATATATGTTGATGGTACTGCCGGCGGTGCGGGTCATTCTTGTGAAATAGCAAAACGCCTTAAAAAAGGAAGGCTAATTGCTCTGGACCAAGACCCCGATGCAATTAAGGTTGCGACCGAAAGGCTTAAAGATTACCCCGCAACCGTAGTTCAAACCAATTTTAGAAATATGCGCGGAGCACTTGATAGCCTTGGAATTCAGTCTGTTGACGGAATAATGCTTGATATCGGTGTATCATCTTTCCAACTTGACAATAGAGAACGTGGCTTTTCTTTTCACAACAGTGCCGCCCTTGATATGCGAATGAGCAAAGAGGGAACTTCGGCTGCCGACCTTGTTAACAGCCTTGAAGTTGCCGAACTAACCAATATAATAAGAGATTACGGCGAAGAAAAGTTCGCCTATAAAATAGCCTTGAAAATAGCAGAGGAACGCAAGAAGAACGCGATTACAACAACAGACCAACTTGCTGAAATAATTGCATCGGCGGTTCCTTATGCTGTAAGAAGAAAGGGCAATCCGTCCAGAAAAACCTTTCAGGCACTTCGCATAGCGGTCAATGACGAACTTGGTGCCTTAAAGGACGGAATTGATTCGGCGTGGAGTTGCCTTTCAAGCGGAGGACGTCTTGCAATAATAACCTTTCATTCTCTTGAAGACCGAATTGTCAAAAAGAAATTTAAAGAGTACTGTACGGGGTGTACCTGTCCGCCCGACATACCGATATGTGTTTGCGGCAAAACTCCTGTTGGAAAACTCGTAAATTCTAAATCAATAACAGCATCTAAAGAAGAACTTGAAAAAAACCAGAGAAGCAGAAGTGCTAAACTGAGGATAATTGAAAAACTTTAGGAATTTTAAGAAGGGGAAGTAAAAATGAACAACGCAAAGTATTATAATGATTCTCTTGCATATGATTTTGAGCTTTTTATGCCCAAAACAAAGCAGGAAAAACGCGCTCAAATCGTTAAAATGCCAAAGCGTAAAGTTAATAAGGCTTCCCAAAGAGCCGCCAGAAAAGGCGTTTCAAGAACTGTTTCGATTATTATGGTTGGAACTATGCTTGTTGCTATGATTTGCGCAGGAATTGCTTTGCGCGTTGAAATAAGTGAAGTTAACTCTCAAATAGTCGACGCTAAAAATCAACTTGCTGCCCTTAGCGGAGAAGAAACCCGAATTGATATGGAAATCGGACGAATGATGTCCTATAAAAATATTGAAGATGCCGC
>JAZSLH010000060.1:0-4121 GCA_045535275.1 Acutalibacteraceae bacterium | reverse complement strand
GATTTTCGCCCACAGCACGAAGATTAAGACCTATTCGGGTTTTACTTAAAACAAAGGCGCAAATAAGAGCAATTGCAATAGACAGATATACCATTATTCCAAAATCGAGGAAGAGTTCTCCAAAACCACCAAGTTCATCGGAAAAAGGAAGAAGGTCAAGCAAGGAGGCGGTAAAGAACTTTCTGCCTCTTGCAAACGAACCTACGGTATCTGCCTTTTCAATAATATATTCTGAAACACCGATACCAAAGGTGGTAAGGGTAAGTCCCGTAACATTCTGATTTGCACGAAGGGTAACGGTTAAGAAACTAAAAAGAAGTCCCATAAGAGCACCGCCGATAAGGGTAGCAATAACAGGAA
Source organism: Acutalibacteraceae bacterium (assembly GCA_045535275.1). Taxonomy (GTDB): domain Bacteria; phylum Bacillota; class Clostridia; order Oscillospirales; family Acutalibacteraceae; genus SFWF01. The sequence continues at coordinate 3,761 of JAZSLH010000060.1, read as the reverse complement.
TAATCACGGCAAGAATACCGTTTGTACCCTTAATTCCTACTGCCGAAAAGTAAACCGCTTCGGCGTAGCAGCCACAGGCGGCGCCGACACACATAACTCCCGGTATTCCGAGATTTAAGTGGCCCGATTTTTCGGTTATTGTTTCACCCGTTGAACCAAAAAGGAGGGTCATTCCAAGACGTATAGCGCTAACTAAAAATGCAATCATTTCACTTCCTCCTTTGAACGTTTTGTTTTTACAATTTTATAGCGGAGGAAAAATTCACAACCGATAATAAAGAAAAGAATAATTCCCGTCATAATATCGGAAATGGAACTCGATATGCCGATAACCATATTAAGTTGACTAGCGCCCATTTCTAAAAAGACAATTAGAAAGGCGGTAAGTATCATATAAATAGGGTGGAATTTAGCGAGCCAGGAAACCATTATTGCCGTAAAGCCTCTACCCCCGACAACCTCGGTATTGATAGTATGGGTAGAACCGCCGACCAAAAGCAGACCCATAAGTCCGCAGATAGCGCCCGAAATAATAAGGGTTCTGATAATAACCTTTTTAACATTTATTCCGATATATTTAGCGGTGTTTTCACTTTCGCCTACAACCGAAATTTCGTAACCTTGTTTTGAATATTTAAGATAAATATACAAGGCCACCGTAACAACAACAACTATAATAATATTAAGAAGTTGCTCATTTCCGAAAAGTACGGGCAAACCGTATTCGTGCATTGGGGTAAGAACGCCCGAACCGCTTTTAACGAAAAACTTTAAGAACCAGGCGACAAGTTGTATTGCAACATAGTTCATCATAAGCGTGAAAAGGGTTTCGTTAGTGTTCCACATAGCCTTAAAGAAAGCGGGAATAAACGCCCAGATAATACCCGCAATAACACTTGCACAGGTCATAACAAGAATTAACAACGGAAGGGGCATTTTATCGCCGAGGAAAAGCATTACCATAACGGTTGCAAGGCCTCCGATGAGCACCTGACCTTCAGCACCGATATTCCAAAACCGCATTTTGAAAGCAGGGGTAACCGCAAGGGAGATTCCCAAAAGAATAGCCGTTTTATGAAGCATATCCCAGACGCGGTCAATATGACCGAAAACACCGTCAAACATAGTTGTATAAACTATGAGTGGGTTTTTACCCGTAACAACAGTTATAAAGATGCCCGAAATTATAAGAGCAGAAAGAATTGCCACCGCGCGAACGATTATTCCGTAGTACCAGGTTGTTTCGCCGCGTTTTGCAATATGAAAAGGAGGGCTTTTAAGTTTTTTTGACACTTTTTCCATATTTAAGCCTCCGTTTCCTTAAGATTTTCTTCTGGCTGGACAGATTTTGTCATAAGCAGACCGATTTCATCTTTTGAGGCGGTTCTGCCTTCTACAATTCCGGTTACCTTGCCTGAATTTATTACAAGAATTCTATCGCAAAGTTCTATAAGCACGTCAAGGTCTTCTCCGACAAAGATAACCGCAACGCCGTTTTCTTTTTGCTGATTAAGAAGATTATAGATAGTATAGGACGAGTTTACATCAAGTCCTCGAACGGGATAAGCCGCCATTAAAACAGAGGGCGAAGCGGCAATTTCACGGCCTACGAGCACCTTTTGGACATTACCGCCCGAAAGTTGTCTTATTGGGGTGTTGGCACTTGGGGTGACAACCTCAAGTTCATCAATAATCTGCTCGGCAAGGTTTTTAGGTTCGCTTCTCTTTAAGAAAACCGAACGGCCTTTGCTGTAACTTCTGAGCATTATATTATCAATTATGTCCATATTCCCTACAAGGCCCATTCCAAGACGGTCCTCAGGAACGAAGGAAAGACGAACACCTAAATCACGAATTTGGATAGGGGTTTTGTCACGGAGATTTTCGGGGATATTTGTTTCGGGGGTATAATAAACAATTTCGCCGCTATTAAGTTTATGAAGTCCTGCGATTGCTTCAAGCAGTTCTCTTTGTCCGCTTCCCGCGATTCCCGCAATTCCGAGAATTTCTCCCGAACGGGCGGTAAAGGATATATTATCAAGAACTTTACGGCCTTCTTCGTCGGTGCTTGTAATGCCCGAAACTTCAAGTCTGTTTACTGGGTTTAGAGGCTCACTTCGGCGGATATTAAGGTCGACCTTTTTGCCCATCATCATTTCGGTAAGTTCTGCCTCATTGGTTTCGGCAGTATTTACGGTTGCTATATGCTCACCCTTGCGAAGAACGGCAACTCGGTCAGAAATTGAGAGCACTTCGTGCATTTTATGGGTAATTATTATAATTGACTTTCCGTCTTCTCTCATTCGGCGAAGAATTCCGAAAAGATTTTCAATTTCCTGGGGAGTGAGTACGGCGGTAGGTTCATCAAGAATAAGGATATCAGCACCGCGGTAGAGAACTTTAAGTATTTCAACCGTTTGTTTCTCGGAAACCGACATATCGCAAATTCGCTTTTCGGGGTCGATAATAAAACCGTAGCGTTGGGTAATTTCGACTACCTTTTTAGTAACTCTTGAAAGGTTATAGCCTTTTTTATCCTTTATTCCAAGAGCAATATTTTCAACAGCAGAAAAAACGTTAACAAGTTTAAAATGCTGATGAATCATTCCTATTTTGTATTTAAAAGCGTCTTTTGGGGAGGATATGACAGCCTTTTCGCCGTTTATAACGATTTCTCCCTCATCAGGAAAATAAATTCCCGCAACCATATTCATAAGGGTTGTTTTTCCGCTTCCGTTTTCGCCCAGAATAGCAAGAATTTCGCCCTTTCTGACGTCAAGGTTGCAGTTATTATTAGCAATTACGCTGCCGAAGGTTTTGGTTATTCCCCGACATTCAAGTGCAATTTCGTGTGCCACAATATACCTCCAATTCAAACTCAATTTAAATCCGATAAATCTAAAAGTTTTTTAAATTTATCGGGTTTAAATTAGGAAATAGGCGGAGTAAACACTCCGCCTATTCTTAACGGTTTAATAAATTAGAACTTTTCGTTTAAGAGGGTGATGCCGTCGATACGAAGGTCGAAGCAAGGAGCAGAACGATATTCAGACTCGTGGAAATAGCCGTCTGCAATAACTTCGGTATCGGGGGTGAAAGCAGCGTCGGTGTCAACATCGGCCTTGTAGGTATCAAGAGCCTTTCCGCCAACGGTGAAGTTTTTGGTGTCGAATACCTTAACGGTGCCGTTTTTGAGTTTGTCAGCAGCATCTTTGATTGCGTCAACAGTGCCTTCAGCCGCAACATCGAGGTTGATTCCGGTAAGAACTACAGAACCTTCTTCAAGTCCGCCGCACCAGTCATCAGCAATTTCTTTGCCGGTAACTACGCACTCAACAATATAGTTGTAGTAAGGAGCCCAGTCGATTCTGGAAGAAACAATGAAGGTTTCAGGGCAGGACTCATAGGTGCTTCCGTTGTAGGAAACGTTGGGAACACCGGCAGCCTCACAAGCGGAGGGAGCACCCATAGAGTCAGCGTGCTGAGAAATAAGAACGCAGTCTTTATCAAGAAGGGCTTCAGCGGCATTCTTTTCGCCTACAACATCATACCAAGAACCGGTAAACTGAACATCCATGGTAACAGAGGGGCAAACAGATTTTGCGCCAAGGTAGAAAGAGGTGTAACCGGAGATAACCTCTGCATAGGTGTATGCTCCGACATAACCGATTTTAGCCTGTTCAGCGGTAATATCGCCGGCTTCAATCATTTCGTTGAGTTTCATACCTGCAGCGATACCTGCGAGGTAACGTCCCTCATAG
>JAZSLH010000062.1:0-4456 GCA_045535275.1 Acutalibacteraceae bacterium | reverse complement strand
ATCTCCCATAAACACCTTTGCGGGTTTTGCATTCCAAAGAACAAAACCGACACAAGCACCTGCTGCAGCGGCGGCAAAAATTCCCATTAAACGAAATGCTTCCGCTGTGCAAATGAGCATAAACGAACAACATACCACCAAGGTTATACTTGTTGCGAGTCCGTCTATTCCGTCGGTCAGGTTAACAGCATTAACCATAAAGTAGATGAATATAAGTGATACGGGCCAAAAAACGAGACCGAAACCGCTTGTTATTGAGACGGGTCCTACAAAGGGTATCCAGGTAGTATCAACTCCGCAAAGAGCAAGAGTAATAAGATAAGCAAGGGCGGCAAGCAGTTGCATAATTGTTTTCTGCTTTGCGGTAAGTCCTAAATTACGCTTTTTTACTACCTTTATATAATCATCCATAAGCCCGATAAGGCAACAAAGCAGTGCAAAAACTATTCCCGCAATAAAGACAACCGACTTTTTTGCCGTTATTATTTCGGCGAAAAACTCACCCGACTCTACAAGAGAGAGAATAACGGCAACAATAAGGCCTATTATTACCCCTGCTACAATCATTATTCCGCCCATGGTGGGGGTGCCTTCCTTTGATTTGTGCCATTTGGGACCTTCATCAAGAATAGTCTGCCCATATTTAAGTTTTTTTAGATACGGAACAAACGGAATTCCCAGAATAGCAGTTACAAGGAATGCAGATACGGCTGAAATTATCGGAATATAGTTTTCCATAAATTTTACTCCTTAATTCAATTATGCATTAGCAAGAGCCTCTGCAATTACTTCTCTTTCGTCAAGATGAATTTTACCGGTTGAAAGAATCTGGTATGTTTCGTGACCTTTTCCGGCTAATACTATTATATCATCTCTACGAGCATTCTCAATAGCATATTTTATCGCTTCAACTCGATTTTCTATTACAATATGAGGAGTTTTGCTCGTCTTTATACCCTCAAGAATGTCGTCAATTATTTTTCCGGGGTCTTCGGTTCTGGGATTGTCACTAGTAACAATAACGAAATCAGACATTTTAGCCGCTATTGAACCCATAATTGAACGTTTCGTAGCGTCTCTGTCGCCGCCGCAACCGAAAAGACAAACTAGTCTTCCTCTTTTAAGTTCTCTAAAGGTTGAAAGAATGTTTTTAAGTCCGTCGGGGGTGTGAGCATAATCAATTATTACGGTATAATCTTTACCTGTATTTACAACCTCTGCTCTGCCCTTAACACCCTCCATTTTTTCAAGAGCCAAGGCAATTTCATCTGATGTGAAGCCAAGTTGTCTGGCACAAACTGCGGCACACAGGGAATTGTAAACCGAGAATTTTCCTCCGGTTTTGAGTTTGATATGTTTAATGGTATAGTCCCCTACCATTTCATACTTAATTCCGTCGGGTTTCATATTTATTCCGTTAGCAGAATAAGTAGCACTTCTGTCCTGAACGCCGTAGGTGACTGCATTACAATTCAGTTGGTTTAAAATCCGAGTTCCATACTCATCATCAATATTTATAACGGCGGTTTTGCACATACCAAAAAGTTTCATTTTTGCTTTAAGGTAGTTTTCCATAGTCTTATGGTAATCGAGGTGGTCCTGAGTCAGATTAGTAAATGCCGCAACCTCAAAATTCAGATTGTGAATTCGTTTTTGGTCAAGAGCGTGAGAAGAGGCTTCCATTATTACATACTGACAGCCGCTGTCTCGCATTTTTGCGAAAAGTTTATTTAGACCGTAAGCATCGGGGGTTGTATTAACCGCCTCTATCGACTCGTCGCCAATCATATTTTGTATAGTTCCAATGACACCTGTTTTATATCCTTTTGATTCAATTATTGTCTTAAGCATATAAGTAACAGAAGTTTTTCCGTTTGTTCCCGTAACTCCGATAAGTTTAAAACTTTCAGAAGGATTGTTGAAGAAGTTTGCAGACATAACGGCAAACGCCTCATGGGTATCGGGTACAATTATCTCATTTTCTGCTCCTGTCGGTCTTTCTGCAACGACAACGCTTGCACCTGCTTTAACTGCATCTAAAGCGTACTTATGCCCGTCAAGAGTAAAACCGTCAATGCAAACAAATGCGTAACCCTGTTTTACCTTTCTTGAATCACAGGTTATATCTTTTATCTCAATGCCGTTCATTTCCGAGGGAATGTTAGGCAATAAATCTTTTAACAGCATTGTATTATCCTTTCAAAATCAGTCAGTAGACGATTCGTCTCTAAAATAAACAGTAACAGTTGTACCTGCTACAACCTCATTATCCTTAGGTATGCTTTGGTCATAGGCTTTTGCAGTATTTCCGGATAAGGTATTACCGGAATATTTAATATTAAGTCCGGCGGCGTTTGCGGCACTGTTTGCCTCGTTTTGCGTCATACCGATAAAGTTAGGTACTATTGCGGTCTTTTTACCGCTTTCACCTTCTTCGGTATAAACAATTACCGTTCCGCCTTTGTTAAGGGTTTCGCCAAATCCCGGCAACTGTTTAATTACGGTTTCACCCGAACCGACAACACTGATATTAAGTCCAACAGCGGTTAAAGCAGATTTGGCTTGACCGATGGTTTTATCTTTTAAATCGGGAATTTTGACCGCATAGTTTTTAAGTTCTTCTTCGGTATATTGCGGTTCATAACCCATATATGGAAGAATCTCTTTAAATATTTCTGCCGCAACAGGTGCTGCCACCGCTCCGCCGAAATGACTTGCACCTCTGGGCTCGTCAATCATCACAAGTACCGCAATCTCGGCATCTTCAATAGGCGCGAAACCAAGGAAAGAGGCAATATAAGCCCTTTCACCCGTTGACTGCATTTGGGCAACCTTTTCGGAAGTTCCTGTTTTTCCGCCTATATCATAACCCGCCACATAGGCGTTGCTAGCACCTCCGTCGGTTACAACCGCTTTTAGCATTTCGCGTATCTTTGCGCTTGTTGATTCGCTAATTACTTGTCGTTTAACGGTTTTTTGGGTTGATTTTACAACATTTGAGTTTTCATCGACAACTTTATCGACTATATAAGGCTGAAGCAAATATCCTCCGTTTACAGCAGCGCTTGCAGCGGTAATCAGTTGAATTGGAGTAACCGTAAAGGTCTGACCGAAGGATGATGACGCAAGTTCAGTCGGACCCATATTGGCTTCCTTATGATATACGGGAAGTGCTTCACCCGGAAGGTCTATACCTGTTCTTTTGGTAAAACCGAAAGCCTCAAAATACTTTGAAAAACTTGAGGTTCCAAGTAACTGTCCTACTGTGATAAAAACGGGGTTGCAAGAGCCAACCATGGCTTGTTTGAAATTAAGGGCTCCGTGTCCTCCCGCTTTATGACAGTGGTAAACCTGCCCCGCAACATAAATTGAATATCCGCAATTGTAACCATGGTCAAGAGAGGTAACGTTTTCTTCCAATGCCATTGAGGCGGTTATTATTTTAAATACTGAACCAGGCTCGTATGTGTCGGCAACCGCCTTATTTCTCCACTGCTTATTGAGAAGTTCATTTTTAGTAACGGTAGTATCTTCAACATCGAGTTTGGCTTGGTCAGCTTCTGAAAGAGTAAATGGTTCATTAGGATTGAAGTCACCCTTAACCGCCATTGCAAGTACTGCACCCGTATTTACATCCATAACTATACACGCACCGCGTCCTGTGGCTTTATTTGCCTCTACAGCCTGTTCAAGATGTTTTTCGGCGGCGTGTTGAATATAAGAATCAATCGTAAGAACCAACGAATTCCCTTGCTCTGCCTCCTCTACTACCTGGTAAGAGAAGGGCATATCCGACCCGTGCGCATTCTTTGCGGCAACAACTCGGCCCGCAACACCGGTAAGCGTTGTATCGTAATAACTCTCAAGTCCTGAAAGGCCTTGATTATCGTCTCCGACAAAACCGAGTACAACCGACGCCAAGGACTCGTTAGGATAGTAACGCTTTGTTGTTTCGTCTATCCCAACATATTTTGCAAGTCCTAAATCACTATTTTCCGAAAGGAATTTGCGAATGCTGTCGGCAATGTTTTTATCTACTCTTTTCTTGACAATTACATAATAGGTTTGTTTTTCTGTATAGGCATAAGCCGTTTCATAATCGATTCCTAATATTTCGGTAAATCCCGAAGCGATTGTTGTTTTAACCCTATTTCTTTTTTCTTCGGCAAGGTCTTTTATGCCGTTTGGCATAAGATAAATGGTATATGCAGTATCACTCTTTGCGAGAAGATTCATTTTGCTGTCATAAATATTTCCTCTCGGTGCGCTGACAAGAGTATCATAAAGTTGTTGCTCAGAAGCGAGAGATTGCATTTTTTCGCCGTCGATAATCATTATCTTTACAAGACGGACGGAGGTAACCGAAACAAAGGCTATTACAATAGCCAGCATTATTATCAGTATTCTTTTAAGCATAAGTTTACTAGCTTTTAATGCCATTTTTGTCCTCCAAAGT
>JAZSLH010000087.1:0-2407 GCA_045535275.1 Acutalibacteraceae bacterium | reverse complement strand
AAGCGACTGATGATTTATAGTGAGTAAAACCATTGTTTCAACTAAAAAAGCCTGTATAGCGGGGCCTTTTACGGTAACAATCGGCTCCATGGGGAAAATGGGTGTTCCCTCGGGAACTGCCCAAACATCACATTCAAATTTGAAACCTTTAAGATAGTCTAAAAACTCGTCACAGAAAAGGTTTAGCGACCTTAAATATTCGATATCTTCCTTAGTAAAGCGGAGATTCTCAAAATACTCCATTAACTGCTCAAGACCCGCCATAATCGCGTAACCGCCGTTATCGGGCACTCGGCGAAAGAACATATCAAAATATGTTACGGTATCTTTCATATCACTTGTGAAGATTCCGTTCGCCATTGTCATTTCATAAAGGTCCAAAAGCATTGACAGGTTATGTTTTCTCATTTTTATACCTTCTTTAACCAAATTTATGCGGTTTTTCATCACCGTTTACTATTATATCTCTTTCTTTTAGAATTCTACCTGTTTTTATTATATCCGAAAGCCGAGTTTCATCCTCGCTTAAAACGGCGTCCTTATAGGATTCAAGATTGCGAATTAAAATATCTATTTCATAAAGCAGATTTTCTTTGTTTGCAAGAAAAAGTTGCGACCAGAGATTTTCGTCAACCGAGGCAACACGGGAAACATCGTGATAACTTCCTGCCGAATAACCCTTATGGGTCGCACTTGTAGGGGAATTCATATAAGCACCCGCTAAAATGTGCGGAATTTGTGAAGTATATGCTATCATTTTATCGTGGTGAGATGGGGAGGTCACGGTTACATCCAGACACCCGATATCAAGCGCCATTTGTGAAAGGATTTCTATTGCCTTACTGTCGGTATTTGCAGTCTTTGTCAAAATATAACTTCTGTTAAAGAAAAGGTCTTCGGTTGAAAAGTCGTATCCGCTTCGCTCACGACCTGCCATTGGGTGACCGCCGACAAAACGAATTCCCTCCTTCTTGCAAACCTCTTCTCCTTTTTTGACAACCGCTTCCTTTATTCCGCAAATATCGGTCAGGATACTTCCCGTTTTAAGAAGCCTTGGTAAACTGTCAAACAGGTTAAAGGTAACATTCGGGTTAACAGCGAGTACCGTTATATCAGCATCAATAGGCGAAACGCCGTCCCAGATTTCGTCGGCAACGCCGTCGGCAAAGGCTTTTTGGGCAATCTCTTTGGTTCGATTATATACGATAACATAATATTTGCCCGACTTTTTAAGCGCCTTGGCTATTGAACCGCCCATAATTCCAAGACCTATAACAGCAACTTTCTGCATAAATATCACCTCGTGTTTGATACATTATAACACAATTTTACCTTTTATACAATTATCTTTGAAAATTTTTCAATTAAAAATTGACTATATAAATATTTAGTTATATAATTAAGTTGATATGTTTTTAAGGGGTTTTATGATGATTAACTTAGCAATTACACAACTTGTAAATTACGGCATAAAAACGGGCCTTATAACCGAGGACGACCGCATTTTTACAATCAACAGTATTATAGGAGAGTTAGGGCTTGACGAGTACTGCGAGGTTGAAAACGCACCAGAGGCTGACCTTGAGGATATTTTAAAGGTTATTCTTGATTTTGCCGCAAATAAAGGACTTATTGAAGACAGTACCACCTACCGCGACCTTTTTGACGCAAAGATTATGGGAATTCTTACCCCCCGTCCGTCTTATGTCAGAAGCACTTTTAAGAGGTTATATGAAATAGACCCGGTAAAAGCAACCGACTGGTACTATAAACTTTCTTGTGACAGTGATTACATACGCCGTTACAGAATAAAAAAGGATATGAAGTGGGTAACAACTACCGAGTACGGCGACCTTGACATTACCATAAATCTTTCTAAACCTGAAAAAGACCCCAAGGCTATTGCGGCGGCGAAGAATATGGTTCAGTCGGGCTACCCGAAGTGTATGCTTTGCAAGGAAAACGAGGGTTACAGCGGCAGAGTTAACCACCCCGCCCGTCAAAACCACAGGGTTCTTCCCGTTAAGGTTAACGGCAAAGATTGGATGATGCAGTTTTCCCCTTATGTTTACTATAACGAACACTGTATCGTATTTAACAGCGAACACACTCCTATGGCAATAAACCCCGACACCTTTAGAAAACTTCTACGTTTTGTTAAATCTTTTCCCCATTATTCTGTTGGTCCTAATGCCGACCTGCCAATAGTTGGCGGTTCTATTTTAACCCACGACCATTTTCAAGGCGGTCACTACACCTTTGCTATGGCAAAGGCAGAGATTGAAACCGAGGTTTCTTTTGACGGTTTTAGTGATGTTAAGGCGGGTATTGTTAAGTGGCCTATGTCGGTTATTCGCCTTAGTTCAAAAGACACCGACAGAATTTGTGTCCTTGCAGATAAAATTCT
>JAZSLH010000009.1:0-12034 GCA_045535275.1 Acutalibacteraceae bacterium | reverse complement strand
CTCATTTTGCTATGATTGGAATGGCGACAATAGACAACGGGTATCCGCTTTACTACGACGCGACCAACGAAAAGGGGCTTAGTATGGCGGGGCTGTATTTTCCCGAAAACGCCGTTTATTTTCCCGAAAAAGAGGGGGCACACAACATTGCTTCCTTTGAGTTTATACCTTTTATTCTTTGTCAGTGTGCCGATATAAAACAGGCAAAGGCAAAACTTAAAGGAATTAATCTTACAAACACCGCATACAGCGAGAAATATCCTGTTTCTCCGCTTCATTGGATTATTGCCGACAAGAATTCTTCTTTGACGGTTGAACAGACGGCCAACGGCCTTTCGGTTTTTGAAAATCCCGTTGGCGTTTTAACCAACAATCCGCCCTTTGAATATCATCTTCATAATCTTTCTAACTTTATCAACCTTACAAGCGAAGAGCCGACCAACCGTTTTGCTCCAAGGGTTTCCATTAAGCCTTACAGCAGAGGTATGGGGGCAATAGGTCTTCCGGGCGACCTTTCCTCCGCATCCCGTTTTATCAGGGCATCGTTTGTTAAACTAAACTCGGTTTGCGAAGAGGATGAGGCGTCATCTATAAGTCAGTTTTTTCACATTCTGTCTTCGGTTGCACAGCAAGAAGGTTGCGCTAAGGTTGAAAACGGATACGAAAAAACTATCTACTCAAGTTGCTGTAACACCGACAGAGGAATTTACTACTACACAACCTATCAAAACAGTCAGATAACGGGCGTTTCTATGAACAATACCGACATAGACGGAAAAAGGCTAATATCCTTTCCCCTTAAAACCGAGCAACAGATAAAAATGGAAAACTGAAAAAATTGTTGACTTTCTGTTTTTGCTGTTATATAATGCCTTTGGCGTTCAGAAGAAGCTGAAAGAAACCGAAGTTTCTTGGTTTATATAAATATATAATACTGTTTTTAACGATACTTTGAAGGTGTCATTATCTCTGTAGGGATAATGGCGCTTTTTATTTTGAAAGGAAAATTATAAATGAAGAAAAACAACCTAATAAAAATGATACTTTCAGCATTATTTCTTGCCCTTGCCTTTGTAATGCCGTTTTTGACGGGTCAAATCCCGGAATTTGGAGCAATGCTTTGCCCGTTACATATTCCCGTTCTGCTTTGCGGATTTATTTGCGGTTGGCCTTGGGGTTTTGCGGTCGGATTTATTGCACCGCTTTTTCGCTCGTTTATTTTAGGTATGCCTCCGCTTTTCCCGACCGCCGTTTGTATGGCTTTTGAACTTGCAACATACGGTTTAGTTGCAGGTTTAATGCATAAACTATTGCCCCATAAAAAGCCGTATATTTACTGCTCACTGCTTACCTCAATGGTAGTCGGCAGACTTGTATGGGGCCTTGCGATGACTATATGTATGGGAATTAGCGGCGGTAGTTTTACCTTATCTCTTTTCTTTGCGGGGGCGGTTGCAAACGCAATTCCGGGAATAATCGTTCAGATTCTACTGATTCCTATTCTTGTAATGCTTATTGACAATCCGAAAATTTTAAAATTAGAAAAGTAATTGTTTAAGGTGACAAAGCACCGAGTTTAAATGAACTCGGTGCTTTTTATATTATTGTTATTATAAAATTGTCAGTTTTTTCGCAGTGTTTTTTAAGAGGGAGGGTGTTTATTTCTTTTGGAGCAAAGGTTTTTTCGTTTTTCTTTTTGAAGTAGGCTTCTTTTGCGGTCCAGACTCTGAAAAAGCGTTCAAGTGTATCGGGGTCGGTTATAATATCTTCTTTTGGGTGTACCTTTTCGAAAATATAATCTTCTTCCTCTTTTGTGCAGACCCTTTTTACCAAAGCGGTTTTAACGGGTTTTATTTGCTCTATATCTATTCCGACCGCCCTTTCGCTTACGGCACAGACCGCAAAGTTTCCGCTATGGGAAAGGCTTATAAAATAGTTTGAGCCTGAAAGAAAGGGTTTTTTGTTTTCCGCTAATTCTATACTGACATAGGGGATATTTTCTTCTGCAAGAAGATTTTTAAGCAGAATTCTTGCAAGGAGGGAACGCTTTTTATCCTTTCGACGAAGCAGACTGTCTATATGCTCTTTTTCGGAGTTTGAAAGGTTTTTATAGGCAGTTTCATACTGATAGTCATCAAAAGAATCAATATTACCTATACGCCACTTCATATTATCCCCTCCTTTGAATTTTTATTGAAATATGTGGGTATATAATATATAATAATGTTAAACTGATGTTGGGAGTTGATGTAAAATGTGGATATTTTTGGGCATTGTTGCCACCGTTCTCGCTTTAATTTCCGCAGTTTTACTTATTCCCGTTTCGGTTATTATTAAAAAAGACGACGGCCAGGACATTATTTTTCGCTTTAAGGTTCTTTTTTGGACCTTTAGCGAAAACGAAGATAAAAAGGACAAGCCAAAGGCTAAAAACTCGGTTGCCGACACCCTTAAAAAAGCCTCGGGGCTTGACCGCCTTGACAAAAAAAGCCTTAAGGAAAACCTTAAAACCTCGGGTTTTAGCGACACGGTAGCGCAGGTTGTCCGAATTGTTGCCGACCTTTTAAAAGAGGTTGTTTTAGTTGTTAAACACTGCAAGGCAAAACGCTTTTTCATAAGAATTGTCTGTGCCGAGGAGGACGCCGCCGATACGGCGATAGCCTATGGACGCTGTTGCTCGGTTGTATATCCTATTGTCGGGTATGTCGGCTCGTTTATGAAAATTCCTCAAAAGGCAAGGCAGATAGACATTCTTTGCGACTACACCTCGCAAAAAGGGGAATTTTCCTTTGATTTTGAAATTTCGGTTCGGGTTTTCCGCCTTCTTGTTGCTCTTATCCGTATTGTTGTAAAAGAGACGATAAAAAGAGCAAAAGAGGAACAAAAATAACTTTATATATAATATCATAAAGAGTATGTTCTCCATACTCTTTATTTTTTTACTGTTTCTTTATTGGTTTTATATTTCGGGGTTTTTGGGCAGAACTGGGTACAGAGTTTATCGGTACACTCTTTGCACTGAATTGCTTTATTTGTTCCCTCAAAAAACCTTTCGGGGTGAAGAGCAAGATTTATTTCCCAGACGGCTAAAACGGCCAGGGATAAGGCAAAGAGCGAAATTGAGTAAAAACCGCCGAGAAACATTATGGGTGAAAACATAAAAAAGTGGTCCCAGTTAAAAATTCGGCAAGAGGTACAGCAACGGCTTTTCATAAGCACTCTAAACGGACACCAGATAAGAACGCAGACAAGGTCGCCAACATAAAAAAGCAGGGTTACTATAAAGACTTCTTTTTTGCCGAGCAGTCCGCAAAAATAGAGGGTTCCCCCTAACGCCAGACAAAAACACCAAAGGGCAAAGACGCCCGCTGCTTTGCGGTTTGAGGCGGTAATATATTTTTTAAGCGTTTCTTTGTCGGCACTTTTTTGGGGAGAAGAAAAATTTCTTTCAAACTGTTTTTTAAGGCCGAGTGGGGCTTTGTTTTTATAGGAGAAAAGTTGCGGGAGCATATCCAAAACCCAGATTAGCCAGAGAAGATGAAATTCAGAAAAACCCGTAAAGAAGTTAAAGCCGTCAAGAACGCCGAACCTTTCGGGCTTAAATATGTAAAGATATATTCCAACCACCAACACACAAATACGGAAGGCAAACCTAAACCAGTAACTTTTTCGAAGCGCTGATATTTTTTTGCCGTTTTTCATTTTCTCACCTCTTTTAAAACATTATATCATAGATTAAGGTGTTTGAAAAGGTACAGGAAAATTTTTTCGACATTATTCGTTGACATTGAAAGTTTGTTGTGATAATATATTATATGTGGAAACACAATTAATTTTTTTGGAGGGTTTTTTAATGAAAACTTGTGCAAAAGTATTTTTAATCATCAACATCGTTTGTTGGGCTCTTTTAAGTTTCGTACTTATCGGAATTCTTCCCCTTATTTTCAACATTATCGGTCTTGTAATGCTTAACAAACTTGACACCCAGAACAAGCGTATCCTTTGGGGTATCCTTACCATTCTTTTAGGTTGGAACCTTATCTCCGGAATTCTTATGTTCTTCCTTAAGGACGAAGACGCTGCTCCCGCTGTTGAAGCATAATTTGTTTCTAAATTTACAAAAAGACCGCTTAAACGCGGTCTTTTTTCTTTTAAAAAATTTTTATGATTTGTAGACATTTAAAAATTTTTGTGATAAAATGTTTTGTATGGTACAAATCAAGGAGTATATATTATGAATAAATATCAAAGTTTCGATAATTATCTCAAAGAGTTTCCAACGGCCGACGGCTATTTTGGGGAGTACGGCGGGGCCTATTTGCCCGACGAACTTATTCCCGCTTTTAAAGAAGCCGACGACGCTTATGAGGCAATTTGCCACTCGGCACAGTTTATAAGCGAACTTCGCAGAATCAGAAAAGAGTTTCAGGGAAGACCTACTCCTGTTTATCACTGCGAACGCCTTTCCAAACTCTTCGGTAACTGTCAGATTTATCTTAAAAGAGAAGACCTAAACCATACGGGCGCTCATAAACTTAATCACTGTATGGGCGAGGGACTTCTTGCGAAGTTTATGGGCAAGAAGAAACTTATTGCCGAAACGGGTGCCGGTCAGCACGGCGTTGCTATTGCTACCGCTGCGGCATATTTCGGTCTTGAGTGCGACGTTTATATGGGCGAGGTTGATATTGCAAAACAGCACCCCAATGTAATTCGAATGAAGATGCTCGGCGCAAATGTTATCCCCGTTACCCACGGACTTAAAACTTTAAAGGAAGCAGTAGACGCCGCTTTTGACGCTTATATGAAAGAATATGATACGGCAATTTACTGTATAGGTTCCTGTCTTGGACCTCATCCTTTTCCGAAGATGGTAAGAGATTTCCAGTCTATTATCGGAATTGAGGCAAGAGAACAGTTTTTAGATATGACGGGTATTATGCCCGACGCAGTTTGTGCTTGTGTCGGCGGCGGTTCCAACTCGCTTGGTATGTTCACTCCTTTCCTAGCCGACCCGGTTGAAATTTACGGAATTGAGCCTCTTGGCAAGGGCGAAAATGTTGGCGACCACGCCGCAACTATGAAATTCGGCACAAAGGGCAGACTTCACGGTTTCGACAGTTATGTTCTTCAGGACGAAAAGGGCGAACCTCTTCCCGTTTACTCTATTGCAAGCGGACTTGACTACCCCGGTGTTGGTCCTGAACACGCTTATCTTCGTGATTTAGGCCGTGTTCACTACGAGGCGGTAACCGACGAAGAGGCTATGGAAGCCTTCTTCCTTCTTTCACGCTACGAGGGAATTATTCCCGCTATTGAAAGTGCTCACGCTGTAGCATACGCTATTAAGTACGCGAAAGAACATAAGTCAGGTTCTATTCTCGCTTGTCTTTCGGGCAGAGGCGACAAGGACATTGATTATGTTTATGAAAACTACGGTTGCGGGGAAAAGTTCAACCTCGACTTTAAATAAACAAAGGCGAAAATCCTCCCTCTAAAATCAGGTTTGGATTATTCGTGTTTGCTTAAGCAACCGCTAAAAAATATACTTAAAAACCGCAACAACTAAAGTTGTTGCGGTTTATTTTTTTAGGTTTTGTTACATACTATTTTTTAGAAGATTTTTCTTTTTTATCCTTTTCTTTCTTCTTTTCTTTTTCTATAGGTTCGCTCTCTGGGGCAAAAGATTTAAGGGCGTTTTCGGCAAGAAGTTGTGAAGCAGAGGCGCCAACCGCCATAAAAAGAGAAAGTTTTCCAAGGGCAGTTTTAGCGTCAGATTCCTCTTCAGAAAGTTTTTTTGCGGTATCGACCGACTGTGAAAGCATCTTTTCATAGGTTTCACAGAAGATATCATAAAGTTCAAAAATTGTTCGGTTTTTAAGTTCTGTATTTATTATAAGAGAAACCGACGGAATAGGAAGCACGGATTTAAGCGTACAAATTATAAAAAGATAGCAAAGATGTTCCTTTGTGTAACGCTTTTTCTCGGGGGGAGGGATTATTCCAAGTTTAACATAGTTATTTATCATTGCGGGAGTAATAAATCTGCTCTCGTCATTGTCGGAAAGGATATAAAGCGTTTTCTCCATTATAGAAATTACCTGGTCCATATAAAAATCCAGGTCAGGAAGTTGGTTTGCTCTGGGTAAAGCAAAATCCTCTATTCCCTCTATACCAAATTTACTCATTTCCACAAAATCACCGCCTTTTTCATATAATATCATATATTTCTTTGGGTTTCAAGGTTTTATTAACAAAATGTTAAGTTTAAAAAAAGACTTGACTTTGTGACTTAAACTATGTATAATAGTTTTCAAAACTAGATAGTGAGGTTTAGAAAATGTCTTTTACCATTATTACAGATTCTTGTGTTAATCTTACCGCAAAACAGATTTCTGATTTTTCGGTTAAAATTGTTCCCCTTACTTATACGGTAGCGGGCACGGAATATTTAGGCTATTCAGAGGGTCAGGAAACCGACTATAAAGCCTTTTACGATTTACTTCGCACAAAAGAGCAGGTTAAAACTTCACTGGTCAGTTACGACCGAGTTGAAGAGGCTCTCAAATCAACGCTTGAGGCGGGTCAAGATATTCTTTATATTTCCTTTTCTTCGGCTCTTTCGGGCTCTTGCCAAGTTGTCAAAAACTGTATTGATGACATTAAGGACGACTACCCCGACCGCAAAATTATTCTTGTTGACTCGCTTTGTGCAAGTATGGGTCAAGGGCTTTTCGTAAAATACGCCGTAGAGAAGAGAAGCGAGGGGCTCTCCCTTGAGCAAACGGCAAAATGGCTTGAAGAACATAAACTTGAGTTTGTTCATCTTTTTACGGTTGATGACCTCTTCTTCCTTAAAAGAGGCGGTCGCCTTTCGGGAACGGTTGCTATTGTAGGAACAATTCTTAACATTAAACCGCTTCTTCATGTTAACAACGAGGGTAAACTTGTTTCTACAGGCAAGGTACGAGGAAGAAAAACCTCTATCGACCAACTTATTGCCAGAATGGGAGAAATCGGGGAAAATTTAGAAAATCAGGATATCTTCATTTCACACGGCGACTGCTACGACGACGCTGTTTATGCTAAAGAGAAAATTGAGGCGCTTTATAATGTAAAAAGCGTTACAATAAACTTTATTGACCAGGTTATCGGCTCACATTCGGGTCCGGGTACTCTTGCAATATTCTTTGTGGGAAAAGAAAGATAATAAAAATACGAAAAAACACCACTTTCGTGGTGTTTTTTCGTTAGAGGGGTTTGAGGAGAAGACTGTTTTTCAGTCTGCAACAAAACTTGCGGCTTATTTGTTGCAACCTTATATTAACAAAATATCTTTTCTTTTTCGTGAACGATATTTTAATTTTTAATGAATAATTCGAATAAAAAACCGCAAGACAGTCAAAACTATTTTTGAAAGGCGGTTTTAAAAAATGGATTATAAAGAAACAAAAACTAAAATAACAAAATTCTTATCGGGCAAAGGTTTTTATTTTGTTCTTGCCGGTTGTCTTGTGGCTACGGGTATCGCTGCCTGGACCGCCTATGCCGGTCTTTCAGAGCAAACGGAAAAGACTCCAAATAACGATTCGGGATATGTTGCGGAAAGCAAAGACACACCCTCTACCGAGGAAGTTCAGACCGAAACCGAGTCTGAACCTTATTCTTCAGAAGAAACCGAGAGCGAAGAAGAGTTTTTAGAGAATGTCGTTGCAAATAACTTTGTCTACCCTTTCAGCAGTAATGTGGTTAAGAAGTTCAGCGACAGCGAACTTACCTATTCGGCAACCTTTGGCGACCTTCGTCTTCATACGGGGCTCGACCTTGCGGCAGAGGTCGGTCAGACAGTCGGAGCGTGCGGCAACGGGATTGTTACTGCGATAAATCACGACAAACTGCTTGGCACCTATGTTGAGATTGACCACGGCAACGGAGTTATTGCAAGATACTGCGGACTAAACGAAAGCGTTTTGGTAGAAATTGATGAGGTTGTTTCTGCAGGAACAACGCTTGGTTATGTTGCTTCTGTTCCCTTTGAATGTGAGGACGAGACCCATCTTCATCTTGAATTTTTCAAAAACAAAACGCCCGTTGACCCCGAAAAGATTATAGGTTAAAAACCTCTTTAAAAAAACCACAGTAGACACTAAACTCTACTGTGGTTTTTTATTTATTCATTTCCGAGAAGCCAGTCAACCGAAACCTCTAAAATTTTTGAGAGCGCGAGTAATTCTATATCAGAAACAGGCCGTTTCTGTCCCTCTAAAAGCGAGAGAGCAGGTACGCTCATATCAACTCCCATAAGTTGTAATTTGGCAAGCAACTCTATTTGTTTTAGTCCGCGATTTTTACGCATCAAAGTAACTCGAGCACCTACAAGATTTTTATCTCCAAGTGCTAATTTTCTAACTTTCAAGTTGCTCACCTCCTACTATTCAAGTATAAACTAAAAAACTCTTGATATATTTGGTATTACCAAATATAATGAATTTATTTAGTAATACCAAATAACGAGGTGATTTGTATACGGTGTACTTTTATTGGACATCGAGATTTTGATGTTAGATTAAAGCCTTTACTAATGCAAACTGTAAAAATGCTTGTTGAAAATTACGGTGTTGACGAATTCTACATAGGCAATCACGGTAATTTTGACAGTTGTGCTTTATCGGTTCTTCGAGAATTACAAATCGACTTTCCTCAAATAAAATATAAAGTTGTTCTAGCCTACTTGAATTCTCAAAACGACATTCTTCGCTATTCCCCAAATGAAACAATTATGTTTGACGGTTTTGAAACGGTGCCGCTTAAATTTGCTATATCACACCGAAATAATTGGATGATAAAAAATTCTGATGTTGTTGTTTCCTATATAGTCCACGCCTATACTACAGGCGGTGCTGCACAATTTGCAAGAAAGGCGAAAAATAAAATCTGCATAAATATTGCAGATTTTATAAAAAAACAATAAACAAAAACCACAGTAGACACTAAACTCTACTGTGGTTTTTTACATATTCTGCATTTTCTTGTATTGCTGTTTTAAGTTCTTCTGCGGAGGAGAATTTTTTCTCCTCCCTTAAAAAGCCGACAAGCCTTGTTTTAACCTCTTGTCCGTAGCAGTCGCCCGAATAACCTAAAACATAGGTTTCGGCACTGACATAATCGGTTATATAGGTTGGACGAAAGCCGATATTTGTAACTCCGTCATAATCTTTACCGTCTATTGTTACTACCGTTTGGTAGACACCGCATTTTGCCGTTACAAGATTCTCGGGGTAAAGTTGGTTGATTGTCGGAAAACCGAGCGTTCTTCCCCTATGGTCGCCGTGGGCAACCTTTTGAGTAAAGAAAAAATCTTCGCCGAGAAGTTCATTTGCCTTTTCGATTTTTCCCTCTTTAATAAGGGTTTTTATGTAGGTTGAAGAAACGGTTATTCCCTCTTTAACTACTGCGGGGCACTCGTAAAACTCTATACCGTTTTCTTTGCACCATTTTTCCAAAAGCAGAGTATCGCCTAGCGCTTTTTTTCCGAAACGGTAATTAAATCCGCAACAGATTTTACCAATATTATACCTTTGGCTTAAAAGGGTTAAAAATTCTTCGGGAGAAAGGTCTTTAATCTCAAAAAAGTCTAGAAAAAGCACCTCGTCTGTTCCAAGAGAAAGGAGTTTTTTCTCTTTATCGGACGCCGTCATAATCGAACCGCCCATTTTTGAGGGAAGAACCGAAAAGGTTACGGCAACGCTTTTATAGGGACTTTGTATAGCACCGTTCAGTACGGCACGGTGGCCTATATGTACACCATCGAACATACCGAGTGCTATTGCGTATTTTTCGGTTGTCATACTTTTTCACCTCCAATAAGGGTCAGGGCACCGTCGCGCCCTACATATTGTTAATCACACATTTTATAGAAACCTGCTGATTTTGGTTATCGGCAACACCTACGCCGAGAAACTTCTCTTCAAACTTTACACGAAGCAGTTCGCCGTTTTCAAAGTTCGCATTTTTAAGTCTTTCATAGGCAAGTTGACCTCCGTTTGAAAAACGGACTGCCTGTTTTGGCGTTACCTTAATTTCCCTTAAATTTAAAAGGGCATTTTCTTCCGTTTCTATAAACTCTGATATATTTTCTTTTGTCAGGTCGTCAAGATTTACTGTTTTGGAAATATCAAACCCGCCTGTAGCCGTCCTGACAAGGTCGGTCATAGTAGCCCCTGTGCCGAGTTTTTCGCCGATATCTCGGCAAAGGGAGCGGATATAGGTGCCTTTTGAACAGTCAACCTCTATCTTAAAGGTATCCTTATCAAAATCTATTAGTTCAAGGCGGGAAACATTGACCTGTCTTGGCTCAATTTCAACAGTTTTTCCCTGTCTTGCAAGGTCGTAAAGACGAACTCCGTCTTTTTTAAGGGCGGAATAGATTGGGGGAATTTGACTTATTTCCCCTTTAAACTGTTCTAAAACACTAAGAAGTTCTTCTCTTGTTACATTTACCTGTTTTTCGCAAAGGACTTCTCCCGTTATGTCACAAGTATCGGTAACAATTCCGAGTTTTACCGTTGCTATATAACTTTTATCGGCGTCAAGCACAATTCCCGCAAGGGCGGTTGCTCTTCCTAAAAAGACGGGCAAAACCCCCGTTGCAAGCGGGTCAAGAGTGCCTGTGTGTCCGACTCTTTTCTCATTAGCAAGCCATTTAATTTTTCTTACCGCGGAAAATGAAGTTATTCCCTTTGGCTTATTTAAAAGTATCAGACCCTGCATCGAGTTCCTCCAAAGTCTCTTTTACGGCGGAAAGAATTTTGGTTTTTGCCTCATTTATAGTTCCAATAACGGTACAACCTGCCGCCGCTTTATGTCCGCCGCCGCCGAGTTTTGCGCATATTACAGATGCGTCAAGCGGGTCATAGGTTCGAACAGAGATTTTAAACTCGTTTTCACGGGTTTCTTTAATAGTTACCCCCGCGAGAACCCCCTCAACCGAACGGGACATTGCGGGAACGCCCTCCATATCGGTTTTGGTGCAACCGGTTTTTTGCTGTACTTCAAGAGGGATTGACATAAGCATAAGGCGGTCATCAAAATGGAACTCGGCACTGTTTAAGACCATAGTTTCCATTTTAACACGGCTTTTCGACTTGGTGTCAAACATAATGCGGTTAATTTCTCCCGCATCTACCCCTATTTCATAGAGTTTTGAGGCGATTTCGTGTGTTTTGGCGGTAACATTATTGTACTTAAAGCAACCCGTATCGGTAGAAATACCCGTATAAAGAGCGTTAGCAATACTGCGGTCGAACTCGACACCGAGTTCATCTAAAATTTCATAGATGCACTGTGCCGCGGCGGCGGCTTCAAAGTCAAGGTAAAGCCGTTTTGCGTAGCGGGTGTTAGAAACATGGTGGTCGATATTCAGGTCGATTCTACCCTCAAAACGCTCATAAAGGTCACCGAGAAGTTTGATGTCGGCAACATCGACCGCAACGACAGTTTCGGGAATAAAATCGCACTCGCTGTCATCAATAAAATAATCGTATTTATGCGGAATTTCGTCACAGCATACAACCTGAACTTTTTTACCCAGTTTTTTAAGACCGAGTTTAAGCCCGTAGGCGCTGCCCAGCGTATCACCGTCGGGGTTGGCGTGGGTTAGAACCACATAATTGTCGTGAGTTTTTAGAAATTCGCAAAGACTTGCCAGAGTGAGTATTTCACAGTTATTACTCATCTTTAGTGTCCTCTTTTTCCTTTTTTTCAAAGCCGTCTACTATTCTTGAAATATTTGCAGAAACCTCTATTGAATTATCTGCAATAAAGCGAAGTTCGGGAACCTTTCTAAGAGAGAGTTTTAAGCCTAGTTCTCTGCGGATATATCCTGCCGCACCTTTAAGGGCTTTTACCGATTCTTCGGTTTTTTCCTTGCCTTCAATGGCACTGACATAAACCTTGGCATAGGACATATCCCCCGAAACATCGAGTTTAACGATTGAAAGAAGTTTGCTGACTCTGGGGTCCTTAATTTCGGTTA
>JAZSLH010000029.1:0-2504 GCA_045535275.1 Acutalibacteraceae bacterium | reverse complement strand
GATTTGTTTATTAACGGCATTTCGACCAAAAGATTTAAGGACAACGATTGGGATACCTACCGCAATCACTCGGTCGGTTTCATTTTTCAGTCTTATAATCTGATTCCGCATCAATCTGTACTGTCAAATGTTGAACTCGCCCTTACACTATCGGGTGTTTCAAAATCAGAAAGAAGAGCAAGAGCAAAGGAAGCGCTCGAAAAGGTTGGTCTTGCCGACCAGATTCATAAAAAGCCAAATCAAATGTCGGGCGGACAGATGCAGAGAGTTGCCATTGCCCGTGCTCTTGTAAATAATCCCGATATTCTCCTTGCAGACGAACCTACGGGCGCGCTTGATACCGAAACAAGCCGTCAGATTATGGAAATTCTTAAGGAGATTTCAGGGGATAAACTCGTAATTATGGTTACCCATAACCCCGAAATTGCTGTTGATTATTCCAGCCGTATTATCCGCCTTGTCGACGGTCAGGTTACCGATGACTCAAATCCTTACATTATAAACGAAGAAGATAGCACGGTAGAAACAACTTCAGAAATTAAAAACAAGAAACAAAAGAATTCTTCCGCAAAACTCGGTAAAAAGAAGTCTATGTCTTTTGTTACCGCTATGTCACTTTCTCTTAACAATCTTCTTACCAAGAAGGCAAGAACAATTCTGACTTCATTTGCAGGAAGTATCGGAATTATCGGTATAGCGATGATTTTAGCCCTCTCGAACGGTATTCAGATTTATATAGACCAGGTTCAAGAAGATACCCTTTCGTCTTATCCAATTACAATTCAGGCAAAAAGTGAAAATATGACCGAAACCATATTAAAGATAATGTCTGAAAACTCAGCGGGAAACCACGACCTTAACGCCGTTTATTCAAGCCCCGTGCTTAACAAGATGATTAACAGCATTACCAACCCCAAATATACCGAAAACAATCTCGAAAAGTTCAAAGAATATATTGAAAACGGCGACCATAATCTTGACAATCTTATTTCCGATATCAGTTATTCCTACGATGTTGATTTTTCAGTCTTCTTTAAAGATGAAGAAGGCAAAATCATTGAGTCAGATGCTACTAAACTAATGCAGGAAACGATGGGAATGTCAATGGATGGCATGAACGGAATGTCCGCGTTTATGGGTGGCGGAAATGCAATGGCTATCTATGAACAACTTCTTTCGGATAAAGATGGAGGTCTGATTAGTGATATCATTTACGAACAGTACGACCTTATTGCCGGAAATTGGCCTAAAGACTATGATGAAGTTGTACTTGTAGTAAACTCAAAAAACGAAATCAGCGATTTTGCGCTTCTCGCTTTAGGTCTTACAACGGTTGAAGAAGCAAAAGAGTCTTGGCAGTCAATCGGCGAGGGCGGTGAACTTAACACCGAAATTAAAAAGTGGTCTTATGAAGATATCTGTGATATGACCTTCAAGGTTGTACCCGTATGTAACTTCTATTCTCCCGACCCTGTAAACGGTGGTTATAAAGATATCAGCACAACCGATTCTGGTCTTTCATATATGTACGATAACGGAATTGAAATTAAGATTTCGGGCATATTAAGGCCAAATCCTGACGCATCATCCGCTATGATTACCGGAACGGTCGGTTATACAAAGGCTCTTACTGATAAAATTATCGATATTACAAACAACAGTGCTATTGTTAAGGCCCAGAAAGAAAATCCTGACACAGATATATTTTCCGGCCTTCCTTTTAAACCGGAGGATTATAAAGAGCCGAACGGTGAGCAAAAGGCAGATGAATTTAAGAAATATATCAGCGGTCTATCAACAGAACAAAAAGCAGAACTTTACAAGAAGATTGCCTCAACCCCTGACCCCGATGCTGTTGCAAAAGAGGTTGAACGCCAAATGAGCGGTCTTACCCGAGAAAGCATTGAAAACATGATGCTTCAGTCCTATGCAGAAGAATCGGGTATGGATGTAGAAACCCTTAAAAACTATATTTCAGAACTTTCAGACGAAGAACTTTTCGGTCAGGTTCGTATGATAATGGAAGAAAGAGTTAAAGAACAGATTGCCAAGGTTACGCAAGAACAACTTTCCGTCGTTCCCTCTAAGCAACTTGCCGTTATGCTTACTTCGGCGGTTTCTTCCTATACAGTAGAGCAGTGTGCAAAAGCGTATGACAATTATATGCCTCCAACACATTCCGATTCTAACTATGAACAAACCCTTACTACTTTAGGGGTTGTTTCTAAAGATGTTCCGTCGGTAATTAACCTTTACGCTTCTACCTTCACAAATAAAGATAAGATTGCTGAATGTATAAGTGATTATAATAAATCTGTAGATGAAGAAGACAGAATTACCTACACCGACTATGTCGCACTTCTTATGTCATCAATAACTACCATCATCAATGTAATTTCCTATGTTCTTATTGCTTTTGTTGCCATATCACTTGTCGTTTCTTCGATTATGATTGGTATTATTACCTATATTTCGGTTCTTGAAAGAACAAAAGAAATTGGTAT
>JAZSLH010000133.1:0-14156 GCA_045535275.1 Acutalibacteraceae bacterium | reverse complement strand
GATTACATTGCGCTGATGCATAGGCCTTATGTGCTGAACAAAGGTGACGACAGCATATCTCCTGAGCATACCGAACTGTTGCTTGATAAAAACAAGTTCGGCCGTACTGGCAAGATAGATTTGCATTTCGACTTAAAGCATCAAAAATTTTACGAACAGACAGGTAGGAGAACCGAATGAGTTACAGTGAAAGACTTTTTGAATATGAGAAAGAAAAGAGAAAACTTATGAGCGCAGGTTTGAGCGCCAGGGAGTATGAGATAGCGATTATTGCTCTTGCTCGGAAGTGGAGGATATGATGAACGAGAAAGGAATTAAGGGTATAACCCTAGTTGAATTTGTCTGCGAATGGTGCGGAGAAAAGTTTTTATCCCGTTCTCATAATGCTAAATACTGTCCCGAGTGTAAAGAGACCAGAGACAGTGAGGGTAATATGAGCCCATCCAGACGTAGGAACCCGAACAAGGTACTGTTTGCCCTTCTTCAGAAGATAGATAAATATAACCGTAAGAATGGTACTCATCTAAGTTATGGAAAGTATGTAGATGCAGTTTACAGAAAACAGTGAACAGTTGACAGAGGAGGAAAGTAATATGGATTTTGAAAAAACGGTAGAGATGTTTTGCGACGGGTTTTGCAAATATCCGTACACCTGCGCCGATGAGGACGAACTTCGAGAGAAGTGCGAGAACTGTCCTATCTGCGAACTGGTAGAGAGGTTGGAGGGAATATAAATGGATGCAAAATGTATTGCAAAGTGTATTTCGCCCTGTCCCATTGAAAATATTACCGAGCAAAACCGATGCCGAGCATATGAAAGCGGTAGAACGACCTTCATAACACCTTATCTTCAGCATTTGTGTTGCACTATTCATAAAGAGAATAAAGTGGAGTGGGAAAAGGTGGAAAGCGAGGTAACGGAATAATGCGAGAGATATTGTTCAGAGGTAAAAACTCTAACGGTAATTGGATATACGGGAATTTGAATTTTTATCCTGATATAAACCGTACATTTATCCGTAAAAACAATAAAGAATTACTTCCCTCATTCCAAAGTAGCCTTGAGGAAGAAGTGAACAAAAAGACTGTAGGTCAGTGTGTAGGATTAACCGACAAGAACGGCACGAAGATTTTTGAGGGGGATATTGTAAAAAATGATAATGGAATGAAAACATCGGTAGAATTTTATAGAGGTAGATATTACCCATTTATAGCGTTTCCTGAATTTAGGTGTTGGGACGAAGAAGAATGTGAAGTAATCGGCAACATACACGATAACCCCGAACTGTTGGAAAGCGAGAGTGATACCGAATGACCGATAAGCAATATAAAAGAGCCAACGAAATAAAAACACAGTTGAAAACTTGTGAAAATATGTTGAGTTTTGAAAATACAAAGGTTGTTGAGTTTGCAAACAATTATTGTGGCTTTATACAAAAAGAACTTTTTGATGTTGTAAAAAAGAAAAAGGCAGAATTGGAGCGTGAATATAGTGAGTTGTAAAACCGATAGAGATAGGCTTATTGAGTTGTTGAAATATACTGCAATAAATATGCCTTGTGAAAGAAAGAAAATGGCAGACCATTTAATTGCAAACGGTGTTATAGTACCGCCTTGTAAGGTTGGGGATAAGGTTTACACCTATGGAGCAAGACGAGTTAGAGAATGGGAAATAACCTTTGTTGGCAAAAATTCAAGAAATGAATACAAATTTATTGCCGTTGTAGGTAAATGCGAAGATTTACTTGATTTTTGGCATTACGAAATCGGCAAAACCGTATTCCTCACCAAAGAGGAAGCAGAAAAGGCACTTGTGGAAAGGAGTATTGATAATGCCTGAATACATAGAGCGTGAAAATGCTTATAAACTAATAAACGAACAAAAAGAAAGAGCAATAGGAATGTATACAAAAGGCAGGAATGATGGCTTAGATGTTGCTAAAAGCATAATACACAGTAAAGAGCAATGCCCCTCTGCTGATGTGGTTAAGGTTGTAAGGTGCGGTCAATGTGGGCACTACTGCAAAAATACAGGTGAATGTATACCTTGAAAGCGAGGCAAAAGAATAATGAAGGTTGATATAAGCAAATTATATAACCGACCTGCAGAGGATGATTCGGACCTCACATTCGGTGACAGGCTTCGGGCGGTGAGAAAGGCGAGAGGGCTTACCTATCAGACTTTGGCTGATAAGGCCGGTATGGGTAAAAGTACATTGGTTTTCTATGAAAAGAAAGGGACTCTGCCGAATGTGGCCACTCTTGAACTAATATGCAAGGCTCTGAAGGTCTCTGCGTCTGATTTGCTGGGGTTTTAAAAAAGTGAGGTGCAACAGTGGCTGAGTATGATGCAAAATTCGTAAAATGTCCTTTTTATCTGGAGAGACAAAACGATAAAAACAGAATAAAGTGTGAGGGCGTCATTGAGGGAACCACGCTGCAACTCACCTTTGTTGGAGAAAAGAAGTGGTATATAAAGGGATTTTGTTGTAAGAATTTTGAGAAATGCCGCATATACCGTATGCTTTATGCGAAATATGAAAAGACCAAATGACCGAGGGAGTAATCCTTCGGTTTTTGCGTTTTGCAAAAAAGTTTAAAAAAGTTTCCTAGTTGGAGTATCATTTATAGTTTAAAAGTTGTTAAAGTGTAGTGGTAAGGAGGCGAGAAGATGGCGAATGAGCAGAATTTAATACCCGGCGGACATATTTTAACCCAAGAGGAAGCATCGAAGGGCGGGGTTAATTCTGGCAAGACGAGGCGACTGCAAGGGGCAATAAAGAGAGCCCTCAGCAGCAAGGCATCTTCTGCTGAATTTAAGGAACTGTTTGAGAACTTCGGAATTGAAGAAGGAAGCAGAGATTATGCGACGGCGATTGGATGCGCCGTTATTCAGAAGGCCGCCAAGGGTGACCTTATGGCAGCGGGATTTGTACGGGATACCATTGGGGAAAAACCGAAGGAAGAGATTAGCTTAGACGGAGGCGTGGTAATCATTGATGACCTCACCGATTCGAATAAGTAGTGTTGTGGGCGGTGGATATGAAGATTTTTGGAACAGCCGCAAAAGATATAGAGTTTTAAAGGGCGGAAAAGGTTCTAAAAAATCCACCACCACGGCATTAAATTTCATATTCCGTCTTATGAAGCAACCCGAAAGCAATTTGCTGGTTGTGAGGGCGGTTATGAACACCCACCGAGATTCGACCTTTGCTCAACTTAAATGGGCCCAGGAGAAACTCGGGGTCAGCCATTTGTGGAAGAACACGGTATCTCCACTTGAGATGACCTATTTACCGACGGGTCAGAAAATTCTTTTTCGCGGATTTGACGACGTTCTAAAGTTGGCTTCTACTACGGTTGAAAAGGGATATCTTTGCTGGGTATGGATAGAGGAAGCGTTTGAGATTGAGAGCGAGACGGATTTTGAGAAGTTAGACCTTTCGGTACCGCGTGGTAATATTGCCGAGCATTTATTTAAACAGACCACCTTAACCTTTAACCCCTGGAGTGAACACCATTGGCTGAAGAAAAGATTTTTTGACAAGCCGAGTGAGAGCGTTGATGTTTATTCTACGAACTATCTTATTAACGAGTTTCTTGACGATACCGACAAAGCGGTTTTTGAGCGACTAAGGGAGGAAAACCCACGCAGATATGTTGTTGCAGGTCTTGGAGAGTGGGGTATTGCTGAGGGGCTTATATATGAAAACTGGGAAGTTAGGGAGTTCGAGCCGGGCAGTCTTGGTAAAGAGGACGAAGGTCAGTGGCAGTATAAGTCGTTTTTTGGACTTGATTATGGTTATACAAACGACCCGACAGCATTTATTGCATTTGCGGTAAACCCGATAAAGAAGGAAATTTGGATATATGACGAGCATTATGAGACGAGGATGCTTAATGATGATATAGCCAAGATGATAGCAGAGAAAGGTTTTGCAAAGGAGAGAATACGGGCTGATGCGGCAGAGCCGAAAAGCAACGATGACCTTAGAAGATTAGGAATAAACCGTATAGCACCGTCGGTTAAGGGTAAGGACAGCATTATTAACGGAATTACCGCAATACAGGGATATAAGATATTTGTCAGTCCTTTATGCAAGAATGTTATATCAGAACTGTCGTCGTATTGTTGGAAAAAGGATAAAAACGACAACGGAATAAACGTTCCTGAAGATAAGAATAATCATCTGATGGATGCTATGAGATACGCTTTTTATGACGTTAAAACCTTTAATCCGATAAGACCGCAGAAGACACGGCCGACAGCAGACGAATATTACAACATTTATCACGGAGTTCATCCCGAAGATTTAGGAGGATTTTAATGGAATATTTAATATTGTTTACGCTTTGGGAGATGTGTCTTATCGGTGCATTTGCGGCTGGGTTCCGGCTTGGGAAAAGAAAAAAGGCAAGACCGGAACAAAAGAAAATGACCGAAGAAGAAAAAAGGAGAGAAGAGAGACGCCGAAAGGAAGACGAGAATTTTTCTACCTATGACGGCAGACCGCAGAACCCTTTATATTGATTCAACCATAACGGCCAAGAGTATATGCCGATATGTTTTGAATAGATTCTACCGACTAAAAGGGTCGGAAAAACCCATTACCATTGGGAAAGGAGATTTTTATGGAAAACAGTGAGCAGAATCTTGAGGCAACCACACCGACGGACGAAGCAGAGGTGCAAACGGCAGAGCAGGAACCTATAGACGCTAAAGAGGAAGAAACGGCGTCCAAGGAGAATGAAGATGCAAAAAGCACAGAGAACACCGAGCAGGGCGAAGAAGAGGCAAATACAGCGCAGGAGTTACTTAAAATCCGATATATGCATGAGGATGTTGATATTCCTATTGACGAAGCGAAACGACTGGCGCAGATGGGAAAACACTTCGAGGATAACGTCAAGGGTACACTTGACCAACTTGATTATGTTGCAACCCTTCAGGGCAAGAGCGTTAAAGAACTAGTTGAGAGCCTTGTAAACGGTGTAGACAACGCCTACAGAGAGGAACTTATATCCGAACTGGGCGAGGATAATCCTCTTGTGGAGGAAATGCTGGAACTTAGAAGGTCAAAAAATGATAAGGCCTATGAGAAGGCGAAGGCAGAACGTTCTGCACAGGAGAAAGCGGCAGAGGAAGAAGCCAAGAAAAGCGTTACCACTCGTCTTGCCGAACAGTTTGAGAGTATTCGCGAAATATTCCCCGAATATGACACCGTTGAGAAGGTACCCGATACGGTAATTAAGAGGGCGATAAAGAGCGGAGACCTTGAAAAAGAAATGCTCCGATATGAAAGGTTGGAGCGACAAAAGGTTGAGGCTGCTTTAGCCTCGCAAGAAAAAAATAAAAATAACAATATTGGCTCGATTAAGACCGGAGAAAACGAATCGGGAATAATGGATGCGTTTTTAAAGGGAATCAGAGGCTGATATAAGGAGGAAAAATTATGTCTGTTAATTCTATCAATTCTTTAGAACTTGCTACTAAAATGGCAAGCGAACTTGACAAAGTACATGAGCAGAAGGCGGTTACCGGCTTTCTTGCAGATAATGTGCTCAGAGCACAGTTTGTAGGTGCTAAAACCGTTAAAATCCCTGACCTTGATTTTGTAGGTCTTGTGGATTATGACCGCGACGGTGGTTTTAACCGTTCAAAAATGACCGTTGCAAACATTCCTTTTACTATGAAAATGGACCGTGCACGTTCAATTCAGATTGACCGAGAAGACCTTGATGAGACCGGTGTAGCAAATCTTGCCGGCAAGATTATGGGCGAGTATGTTCGTACAAAGGTTGTTCCTGAAACCGACGCTTATGTTCTTTCTAAACTTGCAGCGGTTGCAAAAGGAAAAATTGATGCTGAAAAAGAACCCGAATTAAGTGCAATCCGAAAGGATGACGAGCATACAGTTGCTTGGAATGCCGGTAAACCTTACGATGTATTTAATCAACTCGTTAACAAAGTTTGGGATAAGGTTGGCTATGACGAAGAACTTGTTTGCTTTGTTGATTCTATTGCATACAGTGCTCTTATGAACAGCACAGAAATCAATAAAATGATTACTGTTTCTGACTTTAAGCAGGGCGGTGTTGATACTAAGGTTAAGTCTATTAACGGCGTTGCCTTAATTCCTGTTTCAAGTTCCAGAATGATGACCGGTTACGACTTTGTTAATACCGACGAAACTCATGGTGTTGGCGGATTTACACCTCTTGAGGATGCACAGCACATTCGTATGCTTGTTCTTCCCAAGAGTGCAGGTAGTCTTGTTAAGAAGACTGAAAAAATGAGAGTATTTACTCCCGAACAGAACCTTGATGCAGACGCATACAAGTTTGACTACCGTATTTACTACGATGTTTTTGTAAAGAAAAGCGGTCTCGATGCAATTTGGGGCTCCTTTGAAGACCAGTCGGTCTAAATTTAAGCATACTGAAAGGGCAGTCCTAACCGGCTGCCCTAATTTTAAATGTAAGAGATGACAGTGAACAATGGGCAGTTAACAGTGGAGAGGGAAATAATGGTGCGTAGAAAGGTCGCACCCTGAGATATTAGGAGGAGATTATGGTAGAGGATAAGCAGATTGAGACCGAGCCGAGTGCGGTATTCAGTGAGTATGAAAAGGGAAACAGTTACAAGGCGTCGATAGGAGCAAACGGAATATTTGAGCAAACCAAGATGAACGAGAGATTTTATGTTGGTGACCAGTGGTACGGCGCGCAGTGCGGTAATGAAAGACCTCTTGTAAGACAAAACATAATTAAGAGGGTAGGCGAGTTCAAGATGGCATCTATAGGTGCGGCGCCCGTAACCGTTAACTATACTGCCGACGGAATTCCAAGCACAAATGATATAAAAGAACAAGCCAAAGAAATTAAGGCTCAGATGATGAGCGAAGAGTGGCAGCCACCTATGGCCGAGCCGGAGGCGGTTGAAATTTCGGTTATTACCGAGGCCTTGTCGGGCTTTCAGAAGATATGTGCCGAGAGGGTTAGATTTGATATTAAAAACGAGCAGATGCTTCGTAACGCTTATATCAGCGGAACGGGCATAGCATATACATACTGGGACGATGATATTGATACCGGGCTTTACGCTGACGAGAGCAGAACCCAAAAGATAAAGGGTGATATTGCCTTTGAGGTATTGGATGTTGAAAACGTTATTTTCGGAGACCCGAACAACGACGATGTTCAAAGCCAACCCTATATCATTATTTCGCAGCGTATGGATGTTGAGAGTGTACGCCGAGAGGCAAAACGCAATGGGCTTTCCTTTGACGAAATTTTCCCCGACGGAGCCACAAAATATAATTCGGGAGACCGAGGAGAGAGCGAACCCGAAGACAGCAGGAGAGTTACGGTTATTACCAAACTATATAAAGAGTGGGACGAGCAGGGAGAAAGTTTCAAGGTAATGGCGGTAAAGGTTACCGAAAAGGCAACCGTCAGAAAGCCCTGGGATGTGGGGCTGACAATGTACCCTATAGCAAAGTTTTGTTGGGAACGTCGACGTTCCTGTGCTTACGGGGACAGCGAAATAACATATATCATACCTAACCAGATAGCAATAAACAGAATTTACACTTCGGAAAGTTGGTCGGCTATTACGGTTGGTATGCCGAAAATGATTGTTAACGGCAACATTATTGACGAAAACACCAAGATTACAAATGACCCCGGACAGATTATCAGGGTTTACGGGACTCCCGAAGACCCTGCACACAGCGCAATAAATTATGTTGCCCCTCCGTATGTTGCGGCACAGTATCAGAATGTGGTTAACGACATTATAGGTAACACGCTTAACACTTCGGGTGCTAATGATGCGGCACTTGGAAATGTTCGGCCGGATAATGCTATGGCAATTATCCAGATGAGAGAAGCAGCGCTACAGCCGATGCAGATATACCAAAACAGATATTACGCATTTATCGAAGAGGTTGCGCGTATATGGGCGGATTTCTGGATTAACAAATACGGTAAACGTTCTCTCCAGGTAAAGACACAAAACGGTACCGAATATATTGCATTTGATGCCGAGAGATATAAAAATCTTGTTTTAACGGCAAAGGTTGATGTTGGCGCGTCTACCCTTTGGAGCGAGGCGGTAGTTATTTCTACTCTTGACGGATTGCTTTCAGCACAGATTATAACGCCCGAGCAGTATCTTGAACGCTTACCTAAAGGCATTATTCCGAAACTTACCGAACTGATTGAAGACATTAAACAGAAGAGTCAGCAAAGCGCTTCGATGCAGAGTGAACAGGACGACGCGATGAAACAGTTTGCCGAGCAGTATCCGCAGGAATATGCCCAGTTTGCACAACTTCCCCCGGAGGAGCAAGAGATGATGATGCAACAAATTATGGGCGGAGCCTTGCAGGGATAAGGCGAAGAGCAAGGTGAAAGGAGAATATTGTTATGACCGGCACAGAGATTTATGAGAAGGCGATAACAAGCCTTGGATATAGTGACGATGACGTTTTTAAGAGAAGGGCGGTAGTTTGCCTTAATCAGATATATGAAGAACTTTTTAATATTTCGGGTTTAGATGAGTTTAAGCCGATTAAAACCTTGAGCGAGGATATAGGTTTGCCCAAAAGAATGCTAAATTCGGCTATTGTTTACGGACTTGCCGAAAGGTTGGCTCTTGGAGAGGGAGACGGAGAACGACAACAGTATTTTGCAAGGCAATATGACCGAGCAAAAGCAAGGTTTAACAGAATAGACAGCGTGGAAGATACAATGCCTCGCTGACGGTGGCAAAAGAAAGAGAGAGTGAGGTAGATTTATGACGCCCAGAATAAATAACAAGCCGTTTTACAAACTCACCATACCTGAACTTTCGGGCGGTGTAAATTATCGTGACGGCATTTCACACGTACTGGACAATCAACTTACGGATTGTAATAATGTTTGGTACAAAAACGGTTTGCTCAGAACTCGGCCGAGCGTGACTTGTACTAATGAAGAAGAATTTGATGAGAAGATAGTTGAGACCGACTTTCTTCCTGCAGGTACCAGTGCGAAACGACTTTATATAAAAAAGGAAAATTTTAGGGTGGTTAACGGAAAAACGTATTTTTTAGTTGTTTTCCAGTATAACGATAAACTTGTTTTAAGATACTACTCTGACCACCAAGACTTTGTGCATATAGCCGATATTGACGACCTTCCGCAAGGCGAGTTTACTTGCAATATCTTTCAGCACGGCGCTGATATATATTGCTTTTGTTCGGGATATTATGACACCGATACCCCTTATTACATATTCAAGATATCCGAAACACAGTCAACAGAAAATTGGAATGACAATTTCTCGGTAAAGAGGATTAGGGACGAAGATTTATACATTCCTACAATCGCAATGAACTGTAAACCGTATATTGAAGGCGACGGCGCTTTTGGTAAAGCGGCTTTTAACGGGGATATGATAGAGGGATATAATCTGCTAGGAAATGTGTATAAACTAATTTATTCCACCGCGCGTATTGACGAGGATTCTATTCAAATGAGATATGTTTTGGCATACGACCTGCACGAGAGTGCAGAGTTTGCCGGCAAGACGGTTACGGCGGTTATAACCGATAAAGAGGGGAAGGAGTATACGCACAGTGTTACCATTACCGATAAAACTACGACGGGTAAAGATACTTATGACATAGAAGAAAAGTCGCCCGGAGACAACCTGTATCTTGGCGTAAAAAATGATACGCTGGTTTTCTTTACGGATAAATCGGGCAGTAAAATTGCCTCGATTACAAAGGACAAATATGTTCTTAACAATATGGTAATTACGGTGCCTTGCCAGAATGTAAAAGAGAATTACGAAAAGGTTCTTAATATGACCTTTTGCGAGTGGTTCGGCGGAGGCAGTGAAGGTATTTACGGCGGTATACATTTGTTCCTGGGCGGAAATATCTCGGACAAGGAAAAGGCGCTTGTTTGTTGGAGTGACTTTAACCGACCCCTTTATTTCAGCGAGAGTTCCTACGCTTATGTAGGAGATAAGGCGCAAAAGGTTACTGCCTTTGGCAAACAAGGCGAGGCGCTTATTATTTTTAAAGAAAGAGAGACCTACGCAACACAGTATTCAAGCAGAGAGTCCGTTATTGATGCTGCGGCGGTTATGGGGCAGTCGGTGATAGATGTGACGGCGGCGGAGGTTACCTTTCCGATGATACAGGTGCACGGCTTTATTGGCTGCGACTGCCCACATACCGTTCAACTTTGCAGAAACCGACTTGTTTGGGCCCACAGCGACCGCAAGATATATACTCTTGTTTCTGCTGACAGGTGGAGTGAGAGAAGCATTTTTGAGGTTTCGGGTATGGTCGAAAAGAAACTGTTTGAGTTTGAGCCCGATGACCTTAAAGGCGCGCTGTCTGCAGACTGGGAAGGACATTATATTTTAAGCGCTCGGGACAAGTTTTTCCTTATGGATTACAACTCTTACGGATATGCGAATGTTTCTTCCTTTTCAAAAGAAGATGACGCGCAGTTGCGTATTCCTTGGTGGATATGGGACAAGCCGAAATATAATATGCACACCTATCATGACGCTTATCCTGCTACCGAAAGTTATATAGAAACCGAGGAGAAACCACTGGATATTCTGTCAATGGTAACGATAGGCGAAAGATTATATATGGTGGTTATGCTTCGCGCTTCGGTAGACGGCGGTGGAAGTGCATATTATCCCGAAATAGTTTTATTTGGGGGAGAGAGCCAAGAGGATGAAATTCCCGATATATTTTACAGCGAACATAGTATGAGTCAGTTTAAAGAGAGAAAGACGGTCAAAAAAGAAATTCCGTTTATGGTGCAGACAAAACTTTTTGATTTTGGAGACCCAACTATTAAAAAGAGTGTGCCAAGGGCGGAGATAAGTTTCGGGGCAAACGGAGGACAGCCGATAACGGTTACTATTACCACCGATAAAGGACAAAGCGAACAAGCAGTTGTTGTGCAGGGTAGTTCGGAAGACGAGAGACAGGCAGATTTCTTTGACAGCGTTGTTATAAGAAATTTAGTAAAGCAGAACAACCGTATAGGGTACAGGTTTGAGTCAACGGGCAACCTGCTGATAGACGCTTTTTCGGTGTATTACAAACAATTAGAGGGGGCTAAATAATGGCAAGTTTAGAATCATTTAAAAAAGATGCTAAAAAGGCGTACGCAGAAAGCGAAGCCAGGGATATTGCGGCGGCTGAAAAGATGTATGACGCTCAGAAACAGACGGTTGAGGATAACTATAACACTCAAATAGCCGATACCGAGGTGTCTTATGAGGACGCTTTTAAGAGTAATGATGTGCAAAGGCAACTTAACGAGAGGTATCTTGAAAGAAAGGCATCCGAACTTGGACTAACCGACTCTGGAATGAGCAGGACACAGCAGACAGCAGTACAACTTTCATACGCTAATCAGAGGGGTTCTCTTAATGCTCAAAAGCAGAAGGCAATAGACACTCTTGCACAGACGATGAGGGCGAAGATGACAGAAATTGAAACAAATAGAATATCTGCGGTTGAGACGATAAGGTCGGATTATGATGATAAGGCAACAACACAGGCGGTCAGTATGTGGGAAAGTTGGCAAGACAGTCAAGCGAAGATAAGGGCGGCGCAGATACAGGCTGCCGCCAAGGCAACGGAGGCAGGTAAAGAAAACAGAAAAGCAGAATGGGATACTTTAGTTGCTGCGTTTGATGCAGGTGCAGTTAAAGACCCAAATGTAGCAGCAAAAATGATTCATGAATTTGGTACAAAATATGGTATGTCTAATGCCGAAATGGCTATATTGCAGACGAAAGCAAAGCTTGAAGACGGAGAATATCAAGTCTATATTAAAAATGTAACAGATGGAAATGAAGGCACCATTTACACGCCAGCACAAGACTATTGGCGATTGCATAAAGATGGCCAAACCACTGGAAGAGTAAATTGGGACTTTGCAACAAATGGCGCACTGAGATATACATTTAAAATAACAAAAGCAACCAATAACGGGGGAGGCAAAGTAGATTACAACGACGAGGTTTCTATCTACTATCCTGACGGAACCCTGCTTGCCGAAAACGTGCCTTTGAAAAATTTACCAACCACTAAATATAAAGATGTAAACGCCGGGAATGAAGAATTGTCTGTTCAGCAATCTGTTACGAACAGAACGGCGAAAAAAAAGAAAGGCGATTCTTTTTATTTTACCGTAGACCTTGCAGGATTAAAATTGCCAACAACAGAGTAGGAGGAATTGCAAATGGATTATCAAGAATATTATAGTACTTTAAGAAAGAAAAGCGATAAAACTCCTACTTCACTTGCTGACAGTCGGGATTTCTATTCGCAATATGTAAATAAAGTAATGCAAAGCCATTATACATATAGGGCCCAACAAGAAGCGGATGAGCTGTGGAAGTATGCGACGGGATATACGCTTGAAGAAAATCCACATTACGATGGTACACCTGAAGCAATGGGCCCACGAAAACGAAAGTATATTGTTAAATTTAATCCTATTGCTATTGAGGGGACGAAGAATACGGAGAAGGGAACTCGTTTTGTTACCCAAGAACAATACGAAATAATTCAGCAGGAACGAGAAAGAATAGAAGTGAAAGAAGATGCGCGTTATGGCGTGTTCCCGCCAGAAGTAGAAAAAGAATTGAAGCGCCGTTGGTGTGAAGATGAAAAGCGAAGACAGAAAAGTTCGCGTTGGAGACCTCCCGCAACATACGAATACGATTATGAGGCTGGACTTGAAATACTTTCTAAATTATATCCGGAAATTGGTGCGGAGTTAAAAGAAAAGTTCTATGAATCACAATTAAATTTATATGATAAACAGATAAATTTAAACAAGGTAAAAGGTGGTGCAGAGGCACATAATCAACTTATTGCGGGAAGAGATAGAATCATTCGTGAAAAGATGGAACTTAATTATGGGACAAGGGATTTATCTGAACTCCGCATTGGATTGGCAGAGGCGAGTAAAGTTGCTACAGGAGAAATTAAAGAGAAAATTGAATCGGATATTAAGTTAGTAGACAAGGCACTATATGGCGAATCTGCTGTTGATGAGTATCTTATTTCAAATGTTGCTGCCGGAAGTGTTGGTATGATTAGTGGATATGCAGCAACATTTAATGTTTTAGCAAATATATTTGGTATAGAAGACACCTTTTTCAATCGTGCTGCGCAAGAGGTTATGGAACTTCAAAATGATTTATCTGCAGAGGCTGCCCAAAATGCAAAAGTTGTTGGCGATAAATATAATATTGGTGGTACGATAATCCAAGGTGTTATAGCAATGTTACCAGATATACTTGTTGCTATGGCAACAGGCGGAACCTCGCTTGCGGCAACAGGGGCAAAATCAAGTATCAAAGGAGGAACTGCTGCATTACGAAAAATTGCAAGAGCTGGGATTGTAAAAGGCGCAACAAGAGCTGGTGCGAAGACGATTTCTACGGGTAGTAAAGTTTCGCTGTTATCAAAAGTGGTAAAAACTGGTAAAGGATTTGTAAGTGCTGCCACTGCAACCATGAAAACAGCTGTAAAAGACCCGCAGTACTGGACGTCCTTCCTAAAAACGTTCGGAAATGATTTTAATGAGGCTAAAGATAAAGGTGCTGATGATAAAGTTGCATATCTATATGCTACTTTAACATCAGCTATGAACGCAATAGTTGAAACAAGTGGCGGTATACAAGCGCTTCCTTCACGGCTACAAAATAAATCGAGTTCAGAGATATTAGAGTGGATAACCTCGGCTCTTGAGGAAGGTAGCGAAGAAGTCGTACAAGGTTTGATAAGTGAAATGAATGAAAAACTTATGTATGACTATGATAAAGAGTGGTTTTCTGTTACAAACGAAGATGCTTTATTTAACCCTAAAAGAGAAGCGACTAGTTTTGCGTTAGGTACTGCAATAGGTGGTTTAGTAGGAGGTGGACAGGTTGTTGCTAATAAGGTGATGAATCCCACTAATTACGCAAAAATCGGCAAAACAGTGCGAAACTCTTTTAATGCTAATGATATTATTTCCTATGCACAGAAATCGGCTAATGAGGAAATTAGGAATATTGCGGTAAAGGCGTCTAAGGGTAACATATCGAATAGGGATTTAGGGGTTCTTTATGCTTA
>JAZSLH010000038.1:0-7385 GCA_045535275.1 Acutalibacteraceae bacterium | reverse complement strand
CCTTGTTTAGATAAGGAAATAGCAAGTTCTATGCTACAGGTAGATTTACCTGCGCCGCCCTTGCCGCTGGTAACAGCAATAACTTTTACCATAGCGTTACTCCAATCAAGAATTATAGAAATAATTTACCATATAAAGCGTGGTTTGTCAAATAAATATCAAACTTTTTTTAACCTATAACAGTATTAGGTTTAGTTTGGTCAAGCGTGGTTTCGTCCGAAAAGAAATAGGCATCAAGCATTGAACGGGCAACCGACGAACAGGTTCTCGACGAGGAGCCGTGCTCAAGGACAATAGCAACCGCAACTTCGGGGTTATCAAACGGTGCAAAACAAATAAATACCGAATGGTCTGCTCCGTTTGTCACCTGAGAAGTACCCGTTTTACCGCCTACTTTAATACTGTAATGGCTGAATGTTGCACTTCCCGTACCGTCCTCGGTAACCGAGAGCATACCCGCCTTAACCGCCTGAATAACCGTTTCTTTAATAACAAACTGCTCTAAGATTTCGGGCTCGGTCGTTTTATAGGTATTACTCATATTATAGGAAACGACTTTGTTAATAAGATTTGCTTTATATCTTGTTCCCTCGTTTGCAAGGGTTGAAACATATACCGCAAGTTGCAAAGGTGTAAAGGCATTCATCTGTCCGATAGCGGCTTGAAGAGTGTTTCCGCCGCCGCCTTGCGAAGAGTCTTGAACCAAAAGACCCGATGAATCGTTAACATCAACCCCCGTTTTCACACCGAGGCCAAACATTTTAAAGTACTTGTTAATGTTGTCTATTCCAAGTCTGTAACCCAGTTCAAAGAAGAAGAAGTTACAGGATTTAGAAATAGCCTGATTAAGATTCATAGTTCCGTGGTAGTGCATACAACGGGGCTGATAACCCGAATATTTAGTGTATCTCTGGGAACAAAAAATAGTTTCGCCCGGCTTTAGTTTTTTGCTTTCAAGAGCCGCAACCGCTACAGCGGGTTTCACGGTTGAACCCGCAGGATAGATTCCCTGAAAAGCACGGTCATTAAGGGGGGTATATGGGTCGTTTAAAAGTTTATTGAAGTCTTTAGAATAGGTCGCTAGGTTGTAAGACGGATAGTTTGCACTTGCAATAACCGCACCCGTTTTCACATTCATCATAACCGCGGCACCGCCCGTAACCGAACCGCCTCTTGACTTAAGGGTTTCAACCGCATCTTTAAGAGCGTTTTGGGTAGAAATCTGAATACTTTTATCAAGGTTCAGCACGACCGTTCTTCCGGGGGTAGGGTGTTTGGTTATCTCGCTGGACAGAATGTTTCCTTTAGCGTCTATTTTATAGGTAATTTCGCCGTCTGTGCCGTGAAGGTCTTCTTCGGCAAGGGCTTCAATACCGCTTTTCCCAACCTTGTCGTTAAAGGAATACCCTTTGTTTTTATACTTGTCCCATTCTTCTGCATAAATAGGTCCTACCGTGCCGATAAGATGGGGGGCGAGTGTGCCGTTAACATATTCTCTGAAAGGAACGACATTTATTGTTACTCCGTCTAAAATAACACCCGATTCTAAAATAATCTGCATAATTTCGCTTGAAACATCTTCAGAGAAAGTAAAGGGATTGGACACCGAAAAGTTATACATTTCAAGAGAGTATCTCACGCCCATAATAATTCGCTTTTGAGCATCTGAGTAACCTTCAAGGGAGTATCTTTCGGTCATTTCTTCAATACAGTTTTGGGCCGTTGCGTAGTGGGCAAGACCTAACTTGGACTTAAGACTTGCTACCGAAGCGGTGTCCTCAGTAAATCCGTAGGGGGAAGCGGTCTGAATGGGCAGAGTGTCGGTCCAGGAAGTCTCTTTTTGTGAGAGCATATTACAAAGGCGTAAAATAACGCTGTTTGCGGTTTCCATATCAAAATACGCCTTGTTAAAAACAATATTATATCCTTCGCGGTTAACGGCGATTTCCCGTCCGTTACAGTCAAGAATTTCTCCGCGTTGGGCTTTTATGACAGCCTTTCGATAGGAAATGCCCTGTGCCTGTGCAATATACTCCTGTGCGTTAGAAACCTGAAGCGAGAAAATCTGGCACGAGTATATAAAGAGGACAACAGCCATTATTACCGACAAGACCGAAAGTCTTTTTCTGGGGTTCTTTTTAAACGGCAATTTTAATCTCCTTAATAAGAACTGAGTTTTTTATTGATAAAGTAAAAGGGAAAAATCCATACCGCAGTATATACTGCCGACGGAATAAGGTACAACACAAAATAATCATAGTTAACTAAGACACCGCTAAACACAAAGAATATGATGTATTTAAGCATAAAGTATAAAAAGGACATTC
Source organism: Acutalibacteraceae bacterium (assembly GCA_045535275.1). GTDB lineage: Bacteria > Bacillota > Clostridia > Oscillospirales > Acutalibacteraceae > SFWF01. The sequence continues at coordinate 5,058 of JAZSLH010000038.1, read as the reverse complement.
CTGCCGAAAGGCATAAAGCCGCCTTTAAGTTTCGGTTAAGAAATCTTGAAGAAAGCACGAAGCAAACCGCGCAGCCAACAGTCAAAAAAATTGTATTAAAACAAGATGAGTCTGAGGATACACTGTCAATAAAAGCACCTGTGAAAAAGCCTGTCAAAAGAGCAAGGTTTTCCGAATAAAAAATTGATATAGAAAGTGCTAAAGGTAAAAGAATAAGGGGAACTGCCTGACCGATATTAAGCGCCGCAACTCCGCTATATCGCAGCATAAACGCCGAGATTAAAAGCAGAATGTTTACAAAGGCAGCAATAAAACGTTTTCGTTTGATGTTCATATTATTCTCCCGAAATAAGTTGGTTACCCTGACCTGCAAAACCGGTTAAAATCATAACATTTCTTAGTTCTTCAAAATTTACCGCGGGTGAAACCGTAGCGAAAAGAGAAGAGGAAATGGGGTCACTTGCAATGTTGCTGACAGTACCGATTATAAGTTTGTCGGGGAAGATACCGCTTCCCGAAGTAACAATTATATCACCTACCGCAACCGAACAGGTTCTCGGAAGATTAAAAAAACGGGTCTGATTTTGAGTTGCGAGTTCGGTTGTACCCGACAAAGCCCCCGCGTCGTTGGTACGCGAATCATAAGCACCGCAGGTAAGGGAAGGGCTTAAAATAGTTGTAACCTTTGAAGTTGTGAATCCAACTTCGGTAATGTACCCTACAAGACCTGCGTCGGTAATAACAGGGTCATAAAGAGAAACTCCGTTTAAACTTCCTGCGTCAAGGGTAAAACCGCTGAAAATATCGTCGGGGTCATAAGCGGTAACCATGGCAGGACAAAACTTAAAGTCGGGATTTTGTTCTTTTATTTCAAGATATTTCTTATAGTCTTCGTTCTCGTTAAGGATATCGTAGTAGTCTACAAGTTGACCTCTGAGAGCGTCAACTTCAGTCTGCAACTCCTGTTTTTCGGCATTAAGTTCTGCTGCCGACCGAAAATTCTCGGCAAAGTCGGAGAATGCACCTACAACCGAGTTGGAAAGTTTTTGAAAAGGTGCCGTAAAAATTCCCACAATTCCTGCCTGTGGCGACATAAGTCCGCCGAATATCCCCGCTAATATGCATACGGCAAGAAGAATAGCGACAACGCTTAATATCTTTTTAAATTGACGGCTTCTTAGAAAGAAACGCAAATGCTTCACCTTCTGTAATTAAATTATCTGTACTTCTTTCCTCTACGGAAAACATAGTTATCAAAGCGGTGGCCAGGTTCAAGGCGTTTTGCCGTACCTGCAACAACGCAGTCAATAGGATTTTCAGCAATTCTGACCGGCATATTTGTTTCTTTGCTTATAAGTTCGGCAAGACCGCGAAGTAAAGAACAACCGCCCGTAAGGGTAATTCCGCTTTCAATAATATCTGCCGCAAGTTCGGGCGGAGTTTTTTCAAGGGTTGTGCGGATTGTTTCAACAATAACCGAAACAGTGTCGCTCATAGCGTCGCGAACCTCTGCGGAAGAAATAATTATATTTTTCGGCAGACCGTCTAAAAGGTTTCTACCTTTAATTTCAACCGTTTTTTCTTCTTCAAGGGGAAGAGCAGAGCCAAGTTCAAGTTTAACCTGTTCGGCGGTTCTTTCTCCGATAAGAAGATTGTATTTTTTACGGATATATCCGATAATGGCTTCGTCAAGGTCGTCACCCGCGGTTCTTACCGACTGGGCGGTAACAATATCGCCGAGAGATATAACGGCAACCTCGGTTGTACCTCCGCCGATATCGGCAATCATACAACCCTTTGCGTCCCAAACGGGAAGACCTGCACCAACCGCCGCAGCCATAGGCTCCTCAATAATATCAACATCGGAAGCACCCGCCTGTTTTAAAACTCCGTGAACGGCTCGGCTTTCAACCTCGGTTACACCCGCGGGAACGCAGATTACAACCCTGACTTTTGAGAAGATAGAGCCTTTAAGAGCCTCTTTAATAAACCGTTTAAGCATAGCGGCTGTAACATCATAGTCGGCAATAACTCCGTGTTTTAAGGGGCGAACAGCAACTATTGAACCAGGGGTACGGCCAATCATTTCCTTTGCCTCGGTTCCAACCGCCCTTACGGCGTCGTTTCGAACATCATACGCAACAACCGAAGGTTCTCTTAAAATAATACCTTTACCTTTTTGGTAAACCAATGTGTTTGCGGTACCTAAATCTATACCGATATCTCTTGTAAATAGCATAGTTTATATCCTCTCTAAATGTAGTCAATGGGAAGTGTCGCTGTAGCGTTAAGTTCGGACCCTGCCGTGTTTGAATTCATATACTCAAAGTATGCCTGAACGCCGACCATAGCGGCGTCATCGCCACAGTATTTAAGTTCGGGACGCATAAAAGATATGTTCCTTTTTTTACACTCTTGCTCAAGCCTTGAGCGAAGTTCGCTGTTTGCCGAAACACCGCCCGCAAGAACAAGGGTTTTTCTTCCCGTTTCTTCAAGGGCAAGTAAAGTGTTTTCAATAAGCATATCGCAAACCCGTTTTCTAACCGTTGCGGCAAGAACGGGAATGTCAACCGTTTCTCCCTTTTGCGAAGCGTTGTGTAAGGTGTTTATGACGGCGGTCTTAAGCCCCGAAAAAGAAAAGTCGTAAGGGCTGTCCTCAATCTGTGGTTTTGGAAGCGGATATTTTTTAAAGTCGGCTACAGTGGCGATTTTGTCAAGGTTTACTCCTCCCGGGTAGGAAAGACCCATTGCCCTTGCCGATTTATCAAAACATTCTCCCGCCGCGTCGTCACGGGTTTGCCCAATAATGCTGAACTTGGTGTAATCGGTCACATCGGTTATAACCGAATTGCCTCCCGATACGGTAAGACACAAAAACGGCGGTTTGAGCGTTTCGTTGTCAATATAGTTTGCCGCAATATGCGAACGAAGATGATGAACGGGAATAAGGGGCACATTAAGGCTCATCGCAAGACCTTTTGCAAAGTTTACTCCAACAAGCAAAGCCCCAATAAGACCGGGAGCAAAGGTTACCGCAATAGCGTCAATGTCGCTGTATGTTTTTTTAGCGTCGGAAAGTGCTTTGTCTACTACCGCCGATATATTCTCGCAGTGTCTTCTTGAAGCAATCTCGGGAACAACCCCGCCGTATTTTTTATGTTCTTCAATTTGTGTGTTTATTACCGAGGACAAAATATGTCTGCCCTCAGTTACCGCCGCTGCCGTTTCGTCGCAGGACGTTTCAATAGCCAAAATCAGCATAGTTTAAAAACCTTCTGTTGTCATAATTATTGCATCTTCTTTAGGATGACTGTAAAAATTCTTTCTTTTTCCAACCGCTTTAAACCCTTGTTTTTCGTAAAGGGCAATAGCGGGTAAATTAGACTCTCTGACTTCAAGGGAAATGAATTTCAATCCCTTTTCATTTGCAAGTTTTTTGGTCTGCTCAATAAGTGCCGAGCCAACCCCCTTTTTTCTTGCTTTTTTTGTTACCGCAACATTGGTAATATACCCCTCGTCAAGCACCGTCTGTAAACCCACATAGCCAAGAACCTCTCGGTCTTCTTCGAAAAGCAGAAAAAAGGTGGAATTTTCAAGTGAATCCAAAACTGCGTGTTCACTCCAGGGAGAAGAAAAACATTCTTTTTCTAAAAGGGCAATAAATTTTTCGTCGCCCGACCTAAACTGTCTAATCATAAAATGTTATCCTCAATAAGTTCATCAATAGCCGAAAAAATCTCGTCACGACAGTTACGGTAAAGGTCAATTCCGCAGCCAAACGGGTCGGAAATTCCGAGAATATGAATTTTAAGTTTATCAACTCCGAGTGACTCTAACAAATCGGCGTGGGAGGAAGACATACAAACAATCACATCTGCCGTTTCGGCATCTTTATAACTCATCTGCCTTGATATATGCGAAGTAATATCAATGCCCTTTTCAAGCATAGCGTTAACGCTGTGGGTTGCGGCAGGAGAACCGTCTGAGGCAAGACCTCTGCTTACGATTTCATAGCCCGTCGGTTTTTTAAATTTAAGGTACCCCTCTGCCATGGGTGAACGGCAGGTATTACCCGTACAAACAAAAACAACTTTTTTCATCAGCCTTTAGCCTCGTACCAACTTTTTCCGATGTTAACGTCTGCCGTCAGAGCCACTTTAAGTTTTACCGCATTTTCCATCTCATATTTTAGTATTTCGGCGGCTTTTTCGGCGTCCTTTTCGGCGGATTCTATAATCAGTTCGTCGTGAACCTGAAGAATAAGTTTTGCGTCAAGCCCTTCTTCTTTAAGACGGGCAAAAACATTAACCATAGCGATTTTTATAATATCGGCAGCCGTTCCCTGAATGGGGGCGTTTCTGGCAACCCTTTCGCCGAACGAACGAAGCATATGATTAGACGAGGCAAGTTCGGGTAAATATCTTCTTCTTGAGAAAAGAGTTTTGACATATCCGTTTGCCTTTGCCTGCTCAATACTGTTGTTCATAAAACGGTCAACGCCCGTAAAGGTGGAAAGATAACTATTGATATAATCTTTTGCCTCTTTGTTTGAAACGCCAATATCTTTAGCAAGGGAGAAAGCCCCGATACCGTAAACAATACCAAAGTTAACGGCTTTTGCTCGGCTTCTCATAATCGGGGTAACCATATCAATCGGCATACCGAAAACCTGTGCCGCGGTAGAGGTGTGAATATCCTCCCCGCTTGAAAAGGCGTCGCACATAGCCTTGTCGTCTGCCATATGGGCTAGAACGCGAAGTTCAATTTGCGAATAGTCGGCGTCAACAAGAACCCTTCCGCTTTCGGCTATAAAGAATTTTCTGAACACTTTGCCTTCTTCAGTCCTGACGGGAATATTCTGAAGATTTGGCTCTAAAGAACTTATTCTTCCCGTTCTCGTTTCGGTCTGATTAAAGGTTGAATGAATTCTTGAGTCCTCGGCTACCGCCTCAAGAAGAGAGTCACAGTAGGTGGATTTCAGTTTTGCAAGTCCGCGGTATTTTATAATCATTTCTACCGCAGGAAGTCGGAGGCCAAGCGGTCTTAGGAAGACAAGTG
>JAZSLH010000119.1:0-8392 GCA_045535275.1 Acutalibacteraceae bacterium | reverse complement strand
GGTTGCTCAACTTACAAAAGAGGAGAGCGAAAGGCTTCTTAATATGGAGGGTATACTCCATAGCCGTATTATAGGTCAGGATGAAGCGGTTACCGCTGTAGCAAAGGCAATAAGACGGGGAAGAGTAGGTCTTAAAGACCCGAAAAGACCTATCGGTTCGTTTATCTTCCTAGGACCTACGGGTGTCGGTAAAACTGGACTTTGCAAAGCACTTGCCGAGGCTATGTTCGGAAGTGAATCGGCTATGATACGCCTTGATATGTCCGAATATATGGAAAAGCATACCGTTTCAAAACTTATCGGCTCTCCCCCCGGTTATGTGGGTTTTGATGAAGGCGGTCAACTGACCGAAAAGGTTCGCCGAAGTCCCTATTCGGTTGTCCTTTTTGACGAGATTGAAAAGGCTCATCCTGATGTATTTAATATGCTTCTTCAGATACTTGACGACGGCGTTTTAACCGACTCCCAGGGAAGAAATGTTAACTTCAAGAATACGGTTATAATTATGACCTCTAATATTGGTGCCCGTCTGATAACCGAGAAGAAAACTGCTCTGGGATTCGGAAGTGAGGACTCTGCGGAGCAAGACGAGGCAAAAATTAAAACTCTCGTAACCGGTGAACTTAAAAAAGAGTTTCGTCCCGAGTTTTTAAACCGCCTTGACGATATAATTGTTTTCCATAAACTTTCAAAGGACGATATTTTGAAAATAGCGGAAAATATGCTTAAAAATCTGTCAATCAGAGCAAAGGATATGGGAATAGAAACCCTTTTCGACCAAACCGTTATTGAGCAGGTAGCAAATGTCGGTTTTGATACCGTTTACGGAGCCCGTCCGCTCAGAAGAGCAATTCAGAATAATGTTGAAGACCTTTTAAGCGAAAAAATTCTTGAAGGCCTTGTAGCAAAGGGCGACAAAATAACCATATCTTACAAAAACGACGAATATATAATAGAAAAAGCAGGTCAATGACCTGCTTTAAATTTTGCCTAAATAAAATATTATTGACACTATTTAGGTAATATGTTAAAATTTTGTTAATAAAAGTTGATAGAGGTCGCGATATTTATCAGTAGTCAGGCTTTTCGAGGCGGTAACTCATCTGACGAAAGGAACTGTCGCCGAAGCGTTAAACCTTTACCGCGGTTTAATTGCTGGGACACTGCAGAATATGCAGTGGACTGTCACTTATGTGTTGCGCTATCCGTTATTTGTATTCTTCCACGGTATGCGACTACCGTGGTTATTTTTTTAGGAGGTTAAAATTATGGCTGCGAAAAAATATATTACCAACGCGCTCATAGTTGCTTTCGTTGTCGGATTTGGTGTTTTATGTGCCTTTACGGGTTCTATTACAAGTCCTGTCGGAACACTATGGTCTCTCTTCCCGCCGGTTATTGCAATCGGTCTCGCCCTTATAACTAAAGAGGTTTATTCCTCGCTTTTTGTCGGCGTTTTAGCAGGGTCGCTTTTAGCATCAGGTTTTAATCCAGTTAAAGCAACAGATGTTCTTATTACCGATGGAATTGTTTCGGCAGTTTCGGACACAGCAGGGATTTTTGTTTTTCTAGTAATTCTTGGTGTTATTGTTGCTCTTATCAATAAAGCAGGAGGCTCGCGCGCCTTTGGCGAGTGGGCAGCGAAACACGTAAAAACCAAGGTAGGCGCTTCTCTTGCAACCTTTGCTTTTGGTGTACTTATTTTTATTGATGACTATTTTAACTGCTTAACAGTTGGCGCCGTTATGCGTCCTGTTACCGATAAAACAAAAATGTCCCGCTCTAAACTTGCTTATCTTATTGATGCTACTGCCGCACCTATTTGCATGATTGCGCCTATTTCTTCTTGGGCTGCCGCAGTTACCAACGTTTTTAAAGATAATTCAATTGATGCTGACGGTTTTGTTGCTTTTATTGAAGCAATTCCCTTTAACTTTTATTCGCTTTTAACCTTTGTGTTTATAATTGCTATTACTCTTATGAAGTTTGACTACGGTCCAATGAAGCTTCACGAACTTAATGCAGAAAATGGCGACCTTTTCACTTCAGTAGAAACCGAAGAAAATGATGAGGAAGAAATAGTAACCTCTTCAAAAGCAAAAATTATTGATTTAATTCTTCCCATTCTTATTTTAATTCTCTGCTGTGTTGTGGCTTTGCCCTTCGTTGGTGCAAGTTGGGGCGAGAAAGTAGTCTGTGAAGTGTGCAATGCGGTTAATAGTGTGTTTGGTGCAGAATATTTTGATTCTTCAATAGGTTTTGTTCAGGCATTCTCTGATACTGATGCTACAATTGCTCTTCCAATAGGCGGAATAATTGCTCTTGTTATTATTTTGATATATATGGTCGCCCGCAGACTCGTTTCTTTTAAAGAAGCAATGGCTTGTGTACCTAAAGGCTTCATGGCGATGGTTCCCGCTATAATTATTCTTACTCTTGCAACCGCACTTAAGACGATGACTAATGAACTTCTTAAATCGGGTACATATGTCAACGAGGCTTTAAGCGGGGCTACCGAACTTCACTACTTCCTACCTGCAATCATATTCCTTGTCGCTTGCGGAATTGCCTTTGCAACCGGAACCTCTTGGGGAACCTTTGGAATTCTAATTCCTATAGTTCTTTCAGTATTCGAGCCTGGTTCTATTCTTGGTATTATCGGTATGTCGGCTTGTCTTGCCGGTGCTGTTTGCGGTGACCACTGTTCTCCCATTTCCGATACAACAATTATGTCTTCGGCAGGTGCACAGTGCAACCACATTAACCACGTTTCAACCCAGTTGCCTTACGCTTTAACCGTTGCGGGAATTTCTTTCGTTTGTTTCCTTTTGGCAGGATTTATACAGAACGCCTGGATAGTTCTTCCTATCGGTGTCGTCCTTACTCTCGGAACTCTCTTTGTTGTTAAAAAAATAACATCTAAAAAATAAAAAAACTGCTGTGCATCAAAACCGATGCACAGCAGTTTTTTATATCCTTTTAAGCATTTTATTTAGTTTGCCGACGGGAAGTCCTACAACATTAAAAAAGTCGCCGTTAATTTCTTTTACAAGAAGAGACCCATACCCTTGAATTCCATATCCACCCGCCTTGTCCATAGGCTCAAGAGTGGCTACATAATTTTCAATCTCTTCTTCACTAAGCGGATAAAAGGTAACATCTGTTGTTTCTGAAAAACTTAGTGTTTTACCTTTTTTGAAAATTGCGCAACCGGTTATTACCTGATGGGTTTTGCCCGATAAAAGTTTTAGCATTCGTTTTGCGTCTTCAAAGTCTATAGGTTTTCCTAAAATTTCTCCGTCTATAATAACCGAAGTATCAAAACCTAAAACTGTGTCGTCGGGATAATCTTTTGAAACAACAGCCGCCTTTCTGACCGCAAGGAGTTCGGGAACAGAATTTACAGGAATATTCTCGTCATAACTCTCGTCAACATTTGCGGGGCAAACAATAAAATCTTTTGTTATAACCGAAATCAGTTCTTGTCTTCTGGGTGAGGCAGATGCAAGTACTAACAATTTATCAACTCCTTAAAATAGGGAAGTGCCCTTTTAATCATATCTGTGCTTACGCAGTATGAAATTCTGACATATTCTTTTACCCCGAATGAATCTCCAGGCACAACAAGAATATTCTTCTCTTTGGCAATTTCAGAAAAACGCTTTGAATCACCGCAGGGTGCCTTTGCAAAAAGATAGAAAGCGCCGTCGGGTTTAACGCAGTTATAACCATATTCGGTTAAAGCGTTATAGAGTAGGTCGCGATTAGTTTTATAGTCGTCTAAATTAGGCTCTGTGTCACAACATCTTGCAATAACTTCTTGCAAAAGAGACGGAGCACAAACATACCCCATAGACCTTGCTGCTCCGGCAACCGCCGCATATACAGATTTGCTCTGTGAAACGCTAGACGGCACATAAACGTAACCGATTCTCTCGCCTGGTAAAGACAAAGATTTACTGTATGAATAACAAACTATTGTGTCATCATAGTATCTAGGAATATACGGCACAAACACATCATCATATGCAAGTTCTCTGTAAGGTTCGTCACTGATAATATAAATAGGGTGCCCAATTTCCTTTGAACGTTTTTTTAAAAGTTTTGAAAGATTTATAATAGTTTTTTCAGAGTAAACTCTACCCGAGGGGTTGTTTGGTGAATTGATAATAACCGCCGAGGTTTTTTCGTTTAATAAAAGAGAGAGTTTCTCAAGGTCAATTTGAAAGTCTTTTTTATCTGCGTCAACTACCTTAAACGTAGCCCCTTGACCTTCTACAAAAACCTTATATTCGGGGAAATAGGGGGCAATTGCAACAAACTCTGTGTCAGAGTTCTCACTTATCGCACCAATAACTGAACAAAGGGCTGCCGCCACACCGCAGGAAATATAAATCTCGTCAGCAGAAGCGTTTATACCAAATCTTTTGTTAATGGAGTTTGCTATAGCCGTTCTTGCTTTAATGCTTCCTTGAGCACTTGTATATCCGTGAATAGCCATAGCGTCATTTTCCGATAAAATTTCGTCAAACACCCTCATTACTTTATCAGGTGGCGGAGTGCTCGGGTTTCCAAGACTGAAATCAAAAACATTTTCAGAACCTATAATTTCAGCCTTCATTTTTCCGTATTCAAAGAGTTCTCTTATTGAGGAACGCTCTGTTCCAAGATGAAGATATTTTTTGTTTATCACAATATAACTCCTTACCAAAAAGTACATAATAAATATAAAACTTTATTATTTTTATGTCAACAACTTTGTATGAATAAAAAGTTGCATATAAATATATTAAATGATTATGGACGGTGAGTAGGTTGAGAAAAACAAAAATAGTCTGCACCCTCGGCCCCGCAAGTAATAGCGAGGAAATGATTGAACAACTTTTTATAAGCGGAATGAATGTTGCCCGTCTTAATTTTTCCCACGGCACCCATAAAGAGCATAAGGAAACGATTGAGCGTTTCCGCGCAGTTCGTGACCGACTTTGTATTCCTGCCGCAATCTTGCTTGATACCAAAGGCCCCGAAATCAGAACGGGTTTAATTGAGGGCGGTCAGACAGAACTTAAAGAAGGCCAGACTTTCAAACTTACAACTCAAAATATCCTTGGAACAAATGATTTTGTAAGCATAACCTACGACCGACTCTGTAAACTGTTAAATCCCGACAATACCATAAAAATAGATGACGGAAGCATTATTTTAAAGGTCATCTCGGTGTGTGATACTGAAATTGTTTGTAAAGTTTTAGTCGGTGGTATTCTTAAAAACCGAAAGAGTATAAATGTTCCCGGAATTCATCTCGATATGCCCTATCTTTCCGAAAAGGATAAGGAGGATATACTTTTTGCGGTTGAAAACGATATTGATTATATTGCCGCCTCTTTTGTAAGAACTAAAAAAGATGTTACCGACCTTAGAAAATTCTTAAACTATAACGGCGGACATAATATCAAGATAATTGCAAAAATTGAGAATAGCCAGGGCATACAGAATTTTGCCGAAATCCTTGAAGAATCAGAAGGCATAATGGTTGCCCGTGGAGATATGGGCGTAGAGGTTGAATATGAAAAACTGCCCGGACTCCAGAAAAGATTCATAAAAACATGTTACGGTTCGGGAAAGATTGTAATAACCGCTACCCAGATGCTTGAATCAATGGTTCATTCCTATAATCCTACAAGAGCCGAAATAACCGACGTCGCAAATGCCGTGTTTGACGGTACAAGTGCTGTAATGCTGTCGGGAGAAACGGCAATGGGGGACCACCCCGCCAGAGTAGTCGAGGTAATGTCCAAAATCGTCTATCAGGCAGAAAGCGACGCTATAAGCCTTAATATGTTTGCAAACCGCAGTTTTGTAAGCGAAAAGGATGTCGCAAACGCTATCTGTGACGCCGCTTGCACTACCGCCGCCGATTTAAAGGCACAGGCAATAATTGCCGTAACTAAATCGGGTCATACCGCCCGTCGTCTTTCAAAATTCAGACCCAAAGAGCCGATTGTTGCTTCTACTCCCGAAATTAAAACCTACCACCAACTTTCTCTTTCTTGGGGTGTTCATCCCGTACTTGCCAAAAACCAGGATAGTGAAGAAAAACTCTTTTTACACGCCCTTGACTGTGCTAAACAAATCGACCTAATAAAAAGAGGGGATATAGCCGTAATTTTGGGCGGAGCACCTATAAATGTTGTCGGAAATACCAATATGATTAAAGTAGTCACTTCGGATTGATATATTTTTAACAAAAATCGCAAAAAAGTATTGACCTTTTGTTTTTATTAGTGTACAATACAAGTGACTTAGGGCAGATGCCCTTTGATTAAATTTACTTTAAAGGAGTAAACAAAATGAAAAAGATTTTTGCATTAGTACTCGCTATTGCTATGGTTGCTACCTTCGCTGCTTGCGGTGAACCTGCTACTGCTGAGTACAAACTCGGAATGGGCATCTCCGTTTCTCTTGACTCTTCTGCAGCCGCTACTGCTGAGAAGAATGCTACTGCTCAGGCTGACGCTACCGTTGCTACCGTTGTTATGGATGCTGACGGAAAAATCGTTGCTGCTGACCTCGACTGCGCTCAGACCAAAGTTCAGGTTAAAGACGGCAAAATCGTAGACGTCGACAAGGTTGACCTTCGCACCAAAAAGGAAAAGAAGGAAGACTACGCTATGAAGGGCGCTTCTCCCATCGGTAAAGAATGGTATGAACAGGCTGCTGCTTTCGTAGAGAAAATGATTGGCAAGACCGTTGCTGATATCGAAGCAATCACCACCGAAGAAAAGAACGGCCATCAGGTTGCTACCGACGCTGACCTCTATGCTGCTTGCACCATGGACATCACTGCTTTCAAGGCTGCTTTCATCGCTGCTTGCAAAGATGACCAGGCTAAAACCTTCACCGCTGCTGAAGGCTTCAAACTCGGTCTTGATGTTGAAACCAATGTTGCCGGTTCTACCGACGCTGGCGAAAAGAACGCTACTGCTCAACTTTATTCTACCTTCGGTGCAATCGTAGTTGACGCTGACGGCAAGACTATTGCTGCAATCGTTGATGAAATTCAGCCCAAGGTTGAAGTTGACAACGCTGGCAAAATCGCTGCTAAAACCTTCGTAAACACCAAGCGTGGCCTTAAAGAAGACTACAACATGGTTAAGTTCAGCCCCGAAGGCACCTGCATTGCTGAGTGGTATGTTCAGGCTGCTGACCTCACCGATTATATCGCTGAGAAGGCTATGACTGCTGACGAAATTAAAGCAATCGCTACCGCTGATACCCGTAACGACGGTTATATGCGTCCTACCGATGCTGACCTCGCTGCAAAATGCACCATGCAGATTGCCGGCTATCAGGCAGTTCTCGCTAACGCAATCGGCGTTGCAAAATAATTAAGTTTTGCTATTAATTAAGAGGGGACTTAAAAATCCCCTCTTTTTTTCTTAAATGAGGTATTTATCTTGAAAAAATTTGTTCTTCGTGCTTTAAGTTGCAGTTTAATATTGTGTCTTCTTTGCTCCTGCAGTTTAAATCAGGCAGAACAAGGCACAAAACTAAATAAATACAGCACTTCTTATATTGAATATTTTGATACCGTTTGCACTGTTGTCGGTTTTGAAGAATCACAAGCAGAGTTTGATGCGGTTTGTGAAAAAATTGAAACCTTGCTAAATAAATATAACCGCCTTTATGATATTTATCATTCGTATGACGGGTTAAATAATGTTTTCACTATAAACAAAATGGCTGGGCAAAATGCCGTTAAGGTAGAGAAAGAAATTATTGACCTTATTGATTATAGTAAGGACCTCTATGAGAAAACGGGCGGAACCATCAATATTGCTATGGGAAGCGTTCTTAAAATCTGGCATAACTACAGAACTATGTATTCTGCCGACTCGCAAAACGCTAAACTTCCCCCGAAGGGAGAGTTAGAGGAAGCAAGTAAACATACCGACTTTTCAAAAATCGTAATCGACCGCGAAAACAGTACAGTTTATTTAGAAGACTCTCAAATGTCGCTTGATGTCGGCGCCGTTGCCAAAGGCTACGCTACCGAGCAAATTGCACAGGCTCTTATTACCGACGCTGTTGATAAATACGCCCTTAATTTCGGCGGAAATATCCGAACTATCGGAACTAAAGATGACGGCTCTGACTGGAGCGCCGCCGTGACCAATCCCGATAAATCAAGCGAAAAGCCCTATCTTATGAATGTAAAACTCAAAGACCAAACATTTGTAACCAGTGGCTCTTATGAACGTTTTTATACTGTTGACGGGGTTAGATATCATCATATAATCGACCCTAAAACGCTAATGCCTAACAATACTTTCTCTTCGGTTTCAATTCTCGCCTGTGATAGCGGTCTTGCAGATGCCCTTTCAACCGCCCT
>JAZSLH010000005.1:0-11164 GCA_045535275.1 Acutalibacteraceae bacterium | reverse complement strand
TACCTACGGCGGTGTTGCCCGTCACGGAGGCGGTGCTTTTTCAGGCAAAGACCCCACAAAAGTTGACCGTTCGGCTGCTTATGCTGCAAGATACGTTGCTAAAAATATTGTTGCCGCGGGTCTTGCTGAAAAATGCCAAATTCAACTAGCATACGCTATAGGTGTTGCAAAGCCTGTCTCTGTAATGGTTGACACCTTTGGAACAGGCAAGTACCAAGACGAACAACTTGCAAATGCCGTTACTAAGGTGTTTGACCTTCGTCCCGCTGCAATAATCCGTGACCTCAAACTCCGTGAAACTTCTTATAAAGAACTTTCGGCATACGGTCATATGGGTAGAACAGATATTGATGTTGCCTGGGAAAAAACCGACAGAGTAGAATTACTCAAATTAACAATATAATTAATTTCGGTACACTGTTGTGTACGGAATTTTTTATTTTTTCTTTGGCTTGTGCCTGTTTCTGATAACTGATTTTTTTGTTTGATGAGTTTTTCTACTGTTTGGATTATTATCGGCCACAAGACAGTCTTTACCCGTTCCAATAAGGTCATACCGACCGTATTTTTTAAGAGCACGAAGAACAAGTTGCTTATTTTGAGGTAAAAAATATTGAAGTAATGCTCTCTGCTGTGCCTTTTCTTCCATTGTTTTGGCGGTATAAATAGGTTTCATAGTATATGGGTCAAGACCGCTGTAATACATACAGGTTGAAACGGTTCCCGGTGTTGGATAAAAATCCTGCACCTGCTCCGGACGCAGCCCTTCCTTTTTAAGAAATACAGAAAGTTCAATAGCGTCTTTCATTGTGCTTCCGGGATGTGATGACATAAGATAGGGAACTAAAAATTGTTCCATATTAACGCTTTTAGTCAGTTCATAAAAACGTTTTTTAAACTTAAGATATGTTTCGATTTCGGGCTTTCCCATTGCCGAAAGAACTTGAGCCGAGCAGTGTTCGGGGGCGACTTTGAGTTGTCCGCTTGTGTGATGTAAAACAAGTTCTTTGAAAAATTCTTCGTCCTTATCTGCTATGAGATAATCAAAACGAATTCCCGAACGGATAAACACCTTTTTAATACCCTTAATTTTTTTTATTTTGCGAAGAAGGTTAAGATAATCTTGGTGGTCAACAGTCAAATTGGGACAAGGTTTTGGGGCAAGACATTTTTTGCCTGAACAAAGTCCGCTTTCAAGTTGTTTTTGGCAAGAAGGAAAACGAAAATTTGCCGTAGGGCCTCCAACATCGTGAATGTACCCCTTAAAATCTTTCATTTTGGATATTGTTTCGGCCTCTTTTAGAACTGATTCGTGGCTTCTTACCGCAACCTGTCTTCCTTGATGATATGCGATTGAGCAGAAGTTACAAGCACCAAAACAGCCGCGGTTATGTGCAATTGAAAACTTAACCTCTGCAATACCGGGCACACCGCCAAGTTTTTCGTATGACGGGTGGTAATCTCTCATAAAGGGAAGTTCATAAACTGCGTCGAGTTCTTTAGTTGAAAGGGGAGGCATAGGCGGATTTTGAACAACTATATATTTTCCGTGCTTTTGAATTACGGTTTTACCTCTGACTGCATCATGTTCGTCTTGTTGAATTCTTGTTGCAATGGCATACTGCTTTTTTCCCGTTTCTGTTGGCTCTTTAACCATTTCAAAAGAGGGGCACTCTGACGCCTGACGCCATTTATAATCGGTTGTTTTAATTTTATATGCGGTACCTTTGATGTCGTTAAGTTCTGAGATTTTTTCTCCTGACTTAAGTCTTCTTGCAATCTCAACAGCATGCTTTTCTCCCATACCGAACATTAGAATATCGGCGTCGCTGTCAATTAAAATTGAGGGTCTGACTTTGTTGTCCCAATAGTCATAGTGAGCAAAACGGCGAAGAGATGCTTCGACGCCACCTATTGCAATAGGCACATCTCCAAAAAGTTCGCGTAGTTTTTTGCAGTAGGCGATTACGGCTCTGTCGGGGCGTTTTCCTGCCTTCCCGCCGGGAGTATAAGCGTCGTCACTTCTTCTTTTTTTAGCCGCAGTATAGTGAGCCACCATTGAGTCAATATTTCCGCCGTTAACAAAAAAAGCAAGACGGGGTTTTCCAAACCTCATAAAGTCTTGGTTGGTTTTAGGTTGTGGGATAATACATACTGAAAAACCCGCGTTATAAAGCACACGGGAGATTATCGCAGTACCAAAAGATGGGTGGTCAACATAGGCGTCACCGCTGACTATTATAATATCGGGTGTGTCCCAACCATAGTTTTTCATTTCGTCGACTGTTATAGGTAAAAAGGGCATAATTACTCCTTAATTTTAGTTTGTTTCTTATATTCATATTATCATAAACTAACTTCTTTTACAATAATATTTCATAAAGGAGTAGATTAAATGGACATTATTAAAAAAATTGGAATTCTTTTATTCGTTCAGGTAGCGGCTATAACCGTTATTCTTATAATTGCTACCTGTGTTAGATTTTTCGATTTAGAAAACTTCGAAACACTTAAAGCAAGTTATGAAAATTATGCAAGATACGATGTAAATACTTCTCTGGTTTATGAGGAAAAAAATAGTTGAGTTTTAGGGTCTTAGGAGTTCGTTTCGAGGTAAGTTATATTTTTGCGTGTGCTTTTTCTCTCTTTATCGCAAATGACAGGTCGGGTGTTTTGATACCTTTAATAATATCAATTTTTCTGCATGAATCTGCTCACGCACTTTGTTTATATATCTTTAAATGCAAAATTAAGTCGGTAAAATTACTTATCGGTACCTTAAGAATTGAATATGAAGAGAACATAAAAGATTTCGAGAAAATCATTTCTCTTATTGCCGGTCCATTTATGAATATAATTCTAGCAATTTTAACTTATTATTTAAAAAAAGAACTATACTTTGCAATCAATATAGTTCTAGCACTTTATAATCTTTTGCCGATAAAAGGCTTGGACGGGGGAGCAATTTTTGAACTTTTTCTTTTAAATTTCTTACCCTATAAAACCGTTTCGAAAATTATCTTATTCACTTCACTTGTCGTTTTATCGATACTCATTTTTCTTTTTATATTACTTCTTGAAGATATAAGTTTTAATTATTCAACAATTCTCTTTGTTTTATACCTTATTTTGCCTTTTATTTTAAAAAAATTAGGTTGAAAGATATTAAGTTTTAATGTATCATAATATAAAAAATATTCTTGGAGATATTATGGATAATAAAAAGTTTGATGAACTCTTGTTAAGCGTTCAAAAACCCGGACGGTATACGGGCGGAGAACTTAACAGCGTTGTAAAAGATAAAAATAAGGTTGATATCCGCTTTGCTTTCTGCTTTCCTGATACATATGAAATCGGTATGTCTCATCTTGGAATGAAAATACTGTATTCTCTTTTTAATGATAGAGAGGATATATGGTGTGAGCGTGTTTTTGCTCCCTGGATTGACTTCGAAGAGGTAATGAGAGAAAACAATATTCCTCTTTTTGCTCTTGAAAGCCACGACAGTATTAAAACCTTCGATTTTATCGGTTTTACTTTACAGTATGAGTTGTCATATACCAATATTCTTAATATGCTTGACCTTGCGGGTGTACCTCTGAAAACAAGTGAGCGCACCGATTGGACAACCCCCGTTATCGTGGCAGGGGGCCCTTGTGCCTGTAATCCCGAACCACTTGCCGATTTTATTGACATCTTCTTTATAGGCGAGGGTGAGCAAGTAGATTTGGAAGTAATTGACCTATATAAAGAGGTCAGAGCAAACGGCGGAACAAGAAGCGAGTTTCTTTTTAAAGCATCACAAATTGAAGGTGTTTATGTTCCGTCACTTTATACTGTAAATTATAATGATGATGGTACAATCAGCAGTATTTTAGCAAATGACGGTGTTCCTCAAGCGGTTAAAAAAAGAATAATTAAAGATTTAGATAGTGTATATTATCCTGATAAGTTCGTCGTTCCGTTTATTGATATTGTTCACGACAGAGCAGTTGAAGAAATTTTCAGAGGATGTATCCGCGGTTGCCGTTTTTGTCAGGCGGGTTATATTTACAGACCTGTAAGAGAAAAAACTGCAGAAGTTGCCGACCATCAGGCAAAGGCTTTGTGCGAATCTTCAGGATATGATGAAGTCTCTTTATGCTCTCTTTCTACAAGCGACTACAGAGAAATTGAAGACTTGTTAAACAGAATGCTTTCCTGGAGTGAAGACAGCAAGGTTAGCATTGCTTTGCCGTCCCTTCGAATCGATAATTTTCCAAAAGATTTGCTCGAAAAGGTTCAGTCTGTCAGAAAAAGCAGTCTGACTTTTGCACCCGAAGCAGGAACTCAAAGGCTTCGTGATGTAATCAATAAGAATATAACCGAGGACGAAGTTTTATCCACATGCCGTATGGCGTTTGAGTCGGGTTATACTGCGGTTAAACTCTATTTTATGCTCGGACTTCCTACCGAAACAAATGAAGATTTAGAGGGAATCGCAGAACTTGCACAAAAGGTTGTTGATGAATATTATAGCAATCCGTCCCGTAAAAAAGGAAAGCCTGTAAGTGTTTCGGTAAGTGCTTCTACCTTTGTTCCAAAACCCTTTACGCCTTTTCAGTTTGAGCCTCAAGTGAATTTTGATGAAATTCCTTCTAAACAGCAACATCTGTTAAAGAGTATAAAAAGCAAAAAAATCACGGTAAGTTACCATCAAAGTTATACGAGCCTTCTTGAAGGCGTCTTTGCCAGAGGTGACCGAAAACTTTGTGATGTTTTACTTAAAGTTTTCAAGATGGGGCAGCGGTTTGATAGTTGGGACGAATGTTTTGACTTTGAGAAATGGCAAAACGCTTTTAGAGAGTGCGGACTCGACCCGACTTTTTATGCTTCTCGAAGAAGAGAATATGATGAAATATTGCCTTGGGACCATTTAGACTACGGTGTGACTAAAGATTTTCTTATCAAAGAGAATAAATTGGCTCATAGTGCCGTTACTACCGAAAATTGCCGTCAAAAATGTGCCGGTTGCGGAGCCACTTGTTTTGGTGAAGGAGTTTGTTATGAAAAGCGTTAGAGTCTTTTACAAAAAAAGCGGAAGAATGAAGTTTGTCTCTCATCTTGATATGAACCGCTTTATGATTAGAATGGTTCGTATGTCAGGTATTCCCGTCTGGTATTCAGAGGGCTTCAATCCGCACCCTTATATTACCTTTGCTCTACCGCTATCTTTAGGGTTTAATAGTAGTTATGAAGTTATGGATATCCGACTAAATGATGACGGCTATCCTCTTGAATCGGTATATAATAATTTAAAAAAACTCATGCCTAAAGGTATAGATATTTTTAAGGTTGAAAACCCCTGTATGAAAGCAGGTGAGGTTGCTTTTGCAGAGTTTAAGGTTGAATTTGACGATATTTCGCTCTATAAAGACAATATAATTAAGTTCTTATCGAGCGAAAAAATTGATGCCGAAAAGAAGACTAAAAAAGGAGCCGTTAGAATTATAAATCTTAAAGAGTATATTCGAGAATTTAAAATTGAAGACAACTCGCTGATTTTGGTTTTGTCTGCGGGTTCAAATAATCTTAACCCTAAACTTATCCTTGATACATTTTGCAGTAAAATGTCTTCGTCTCTTCCCGCGTACAGTATAACCAGGTGTATGCTATATAATGTAAATATGGAATGCTTTAAATAAAAAACAGTAGAAGGCGTTTAGACCTTCTACTGTTTTTTTATAAATCGTTTTCTTCAATATATGAAATAATAAGATTCTGTTCTGAATCTTCAAGGGATAAAAAGTTACTGTAATTGCTAATTTGAGCGATTTTATCGTCGAAATCATCGAAAATTGTAAAGGTGGGTTGTTGTAGTCTGTTACTGTTTCGCATTGATTTTGCAATTCCGCGTAATGCATCATCATCTAACCCGTATTTAAGGATAAATGGTGTTGTATCAAAAAGTTCCGCAAGAAGCAGAAAATGGTCCCAGGTGAAATTTCCGTCCTTTTCCCGTCCGACATAGGCGGTGCGGGTAAGACCTAAATACTCGGCTACCTGTGGTTGTTTGAGTTTTGTGCTTTTTCTAAAATCTTTTATTCTTTCTTTTATTGATTCTCTGTCTGAACTAAACATATTATACACGCCCTTTCTCAGATTTTTCGCTTGACTTTAACCTGTTTAATTGATATAATTCATAACAGTATTTTCGCTAGAGTGGCTCAGGTGGTAGAGCAGCTGATTCGTAATCAGCAGGTCGTGGGTTCGAGTCCCATCTCTAGCTCCAAACCACGCCTTTTGGTGTGGTTTTTATTTTTGGGACTCGAAGTAGGAGCGGTAGTGAATGACTGACCACACCTTTTGGTGTGGTTTTTATTATTATTTGCTTTTAGTATGCTTGTATTATAAAATTTTTGTCGAATTTTGTCAACAAGCCAAAATAAAAAAATACAGACTGAAATAATCAGTCTGTATTTCTATTTTGTTAGCATATCAATAAGTGTTCTGTAGACGGTAGCAGGGTCGTCAAGATAATTCTCTCTGATTCTTATTGCTTGGGCGTCATCAGTTGCCTGAAGCGTAAAACTCATAACAACAGTATTATTTTCAATAGCAGAGCAGGTTACCTTTATTGTTCCGTCAGATTCATGAGAAATCACAATATCTGTTTCTTTCATGTGACGGTTTCTCTGAAGCATCTTTTTAAGCAGTTTAAGCGATTTTTCTCTGACGGTAAACGGAACCGATGATTGCAGTGTTTGGCCTACATCTCTACCTTTATCATTGATTACATAACACTCACTGGTATCATCTGTTTCTTCTATAAGTGAATTTTTATGAAGTTGGACAAAAGCATCGTTTACTTCAAATGTATTTGCGATTGCTTCGACATGTAGTAAATCAGCAATTTGATTTGAGGGAACGGGTTCTGTTACATTCATTAAGAGGTAAAGGACGAGTATTTTGATTTCAGCCGTACTTTTAAGTCCGCCTTTTCCGACATTAACGGAAATTGCATCTTTTTCCATTATAAGACTCCTATATATAATTTACTGTTATTATAGTAAATTGCTGATAAATTGTCAAGTTTTCTGCTATCCGTCAAAATCTTCGGCTATTTTATCCGCCTGTGCAACGGTATTTACAGTTATGCCCTTAACAAGAATGCTTAAATCTTCTCCCGGTAAGACTGTCGGGTTTATATCATAATATTTAATTATCTTTTCATTTTCAAACAGGGCAATCTTGTTTTCGTGCAACTTAACAATATATTCTGTAGTTGTTTTAATATTAGATGGTGTGTTGTCCGGTTTTTCGTTGGTTGGTAAAAAACATATTACAATGAATGTTATTAATAGTATGAATATTAAGCCTAAAATTACAGTTCTTCTCTTTAAACTTTCACTCATTTATATACTCCTTTATTGTCAAAAAAAGTAATTGTAAAAAAATTGTTACCCAATTTTGTGTAAAATATGCTATAATAGGAAAAAATGTACTGTGAGGTGTAATGCTTGAACAATTTTAATCGTGATGATGAGTTTAAAGATTCCTTTGAAGCGTCTGATAGCAATAATCAAAACAAAGGCTTTGAAGTGTCTTCTGATGAGTTTGATATTTCAAGCAATGACGCAGATGACTTGCTTGACCTTAATAGTTACTATAAGGAGGAGGGCATTGATATAGATGAAAATGAAATTTCTTCTACACGCCGTCCTGCCATCAAAAATAACCTTTTAAAGTTTTTGCAGAACAATACTAAGAAAGCAGTAGTGATGAAAGTGCTTAAAATTGTTGTTGCGCTATTTATGGTTTGTGTAATTATTGTTTGTGCAGGTGCAGGCGTAGCCGTAGGTTACGTTATGCTCACTGTTGACGGAACAATGGAAGAAGACCTTAATACTTTAAAACTCGACTATGCTACTACCATTTACGCTAAAAACGACGATGGTCAGTGGGTAGAGTACCAACGGCTTCACGGCAACGAGAACAGAATTTGGGTTAATTATGATAAGGATAAGGCCAAAGAAGGTGCTGAAGATTATACAGGAATACCCCAAAATCTTGCAGACGCTTTTGTTGCTATTGAAGACAAGCGTTTCTTTGACCACGAGGGCGTTGACTGGAGAAGAACTATAAGTGCTTTTGTAACAATGGTAACAAACCGTACAACTTCGGGTCATGGCGGTTCTTCAATTACGCAGCAGTTAGTTAAGAACCTGACTAAAGATAATGACCGAAGTGCAAGCCGTAAAGTTCGCGAAATAATGCGCGCCCGCTATCTTGAAAGTAAGTTTGCAAAGGAAGTTATCCTAGAGTGTTATATGAACACTATTGCAATGGGCAACGGAATTTACGGAGTTGAGGTTGCAGCCGAATATTACTTCGGGAAAAATGTATCTGAACTCACTTTGGCTGAATGTGCGTCGATTGCCGGAATTACCAATCTTCCTGAATATTACAGACCCGACAAAAATCCTGAAAACAATCTAAAACGTCGTAATTTGGTTCTTAGCCTGATGTATGACCAGAAACTAATAGCAAAGGAAGAATATGAAGCCGCTAAAGCGGAAGAATTGAATGTTGTAGGAAATATGGCTTCTATTAAGGAGGCTCCTGTAAACAACTACTTTATTGATGCTCTTATAAATGATGTCGTTTCTGCCCTTATGGAAAAGCATGATTGGGATAGGGAACACGCAGAAGCGAATTTTTATAACGGCGGTTATAAGATTTATTCAACCGTAAATCCTGACATACAGAGTGTTATTGATTCCGTTTACAGCGACAGTAAATATTCTATTACGAGCAAGAAAGGCGCTAAATTACAAGGCTCAATGGTTGTAATGGATTATTCGGGCAATGTTCTCGGTATGGCAGGCGGAATGGGCGAAAAGACCGAAAACAGAGGTCTTAACCGAGCCACTATGTCACCCAGACAACCGGGTTCAACAATAAAACCTATTTCGGCCTATGCTCCTGCTATGGAGAAGGATTTAATAACCTATTCTTCAATAGTTGACGACAAAAAGATTTATTATAACAATAAAACCTGGCGTCCGACTAACTGGTATAACTACTACAAAGGTAAAGTTACGGTTAAATATGCTCTTGAAATTTCAATGAATACTATACCTGTTTACCTTTGTGACCTTTTAACGCTTCAAGGCTCTTATGATTTCCTTAAAAATGAACTCGGAGTCAAGAATCTTAATGAAAAGGATATGGCTTATGCACCGCTTGGAATGGGCGGTACAAACGGCGGTCTCACTACTCTCGAGTCTGCCGCAGCCTTTGCAATTTTCGGTAACGGCGGAAAGTATTATTCTCCTATAACCTTTACCGAAATTTATGACCAGTTCGACGACTTGGTATATTCTCAACAATCTAAAATGAATGTTGCAATCAGCGAAGACACAGCAACAATTATGAATAAACTACTTCAGAATGTTGTTTACGGGGCTGAAGGTACTGCTGCAGGTGCCAGAGGCTTTGTGTCAAATATGAAAATGTTTGCAAAAACCGGTACGGCTAACAGTACTAATGACATCTGGTTCGTTGGCGGAACTCCTTACTATGTTGCTTCAAGTTGGTGCGGATATGATAAGATTGAAAGAATATCTGACGCTAAACGTGCCCGTACTATGTGGGGAGCGGTAATGTCTAAAATTCATAAAGGACTTCCCTCAAAGAACTTTAAGGTAAGCAGTCAGGTCCAGTGCAAACTTTATTGTTCTGAGACGGGTCTGCTTGCCAACACAGGCTGTCCTATTAACAGTTATGGTTGGTATAAATCGACGGGTCAAAAATATTGTGATAAACATGCAGGCGATAAGATTAAAGGCACTTCAGAATCACAAGCAAAGACAAATCTTGCAGCCTATAAGAAGGATACAGGTACCCTTATAGGAAGTACCGAAAATAACCAAGATAACCAAAATAACCAAGATGGCCAAAACAATACTTCTTCGGAAAATAACAGCAGTAGTGATACGTCTTCTTCTGAAGCACCCATTGATTAATTAATAGTAAAACCACGGTACAAAGGCTTACATGTACCGTGGTTTTTGTGTGTTTGAAGATAAGAATTTTCCATATATTTTACTCATCTTTAAACACGCTTTAAATATCTGATAATTTTCTGGAAAAAATTATTCCTTGACAAATTAAGAAAATTAGATTATTATTAATTAGAATTAGGCATAAATACTATTTTGAGGACTAAATGTGTAATATATTTGTCGAAAAATACAATAGTTTTTCAGACGCAGAGTTAATTTCTCTTATTCGTGATAATAATCAGGATGCATTTGAAACATTATTTTATAGATACTTACCGCTTTTAAAAAGCATAATTTCTAAAAACACAGTTTTGGGCAGCGATTTCGACGATTTACTGCAAGATGCAACAATTTCTTTTTATTACGCTGTTCAAATGTTTGATTTTCACTCTGCTTCATTTACAACCTTTCTTTCTGTTTGTGTTGACCGTTCTCTTAAGTCAACCATAAGAAAAGCCTCTGCTCAAAAACGAATTCCAGAAGAACTTGTTGTTCCGATTGATGACAGTCCGGTAACTATCAATGCATTAAGTGCCGAAGAAGAATTTTTTGTCAGTCGCATTGATTGCGATACATCTGACAAAATTAGGTCGAAACTTTCTGAACTTGAGTTTTGTGTGTTAAAATCTTTTCTTAATACAGGAAGTTATGACGAAACTGCTAAAGACCTTAATCTTTCAAGAAAATCAGTTGACAATGCGTTATCCAGAGTTCGTAAAAAGTTTAATTCGTAAACAAACGGTTCGCCGTTGTTTATATAATACACGACTTAACTGCCGTGAAATACCAAATTATTCGAGAGAGGTACAAAAAAGATGTTCGAAGACAAGACTTTAACTTGCAAAGACTGCGGTGAAGAATTCGTATTTTCTGCAAGGGAACAGGAATTTTATGCCGAAAAAGGCTTTGAAAATGAGCCTTTAAGATGTAAACCCTGTCGCGACAAGCGTAAAAACAGAGGCAATGCTCCCAGAGAGCTTCATGAGGCTGTTTGTAATGCTTGCGGCGGTGTTGCTAAAGTTCCTTTTATCCCCAGAGATGACCGCCCTGTATACTGCAGTGAATGCTTTGCAAAAATGAAGGAAGAGGAAAACACAGAGGCTGCAGAATAATTTTGA
>JAZSLH010000145.1:0-3124 GCA_045535275.1 Acutalibacteraceae bacterium | reverse complement strand
GGTTGCTTTGTTCATTTTAATTTCTCCTTTATTTCGGCGCGTCGGGGACGTCGCGCCCTACATTATGATAGCCTCCCACAGCAGAGGGAGGCATATTTTATTAAATTATTTATCGTTCATTGCGGCAATACCGGGAAGTTCTTTGCCCTCGAGGAATTCGAGAGAAGCACCGCCGCCGGTTGAAATGTGGCTCATTTTGTCGCCAAAGCCGAGGTTGTTAACAGCCGCAGCAGAGTCGCCGCCGCCGATAATTGTGGTAGCGTCGGTTTCAGCAAGAGCCTTTGCAACAGAGAGGGTTCCGTTGGCGAAAACGGGGTTTTCGAAAACGCCCATAGGTCCGTTCCAAACAACAGTTTTAGCGTTTTTAACTTCCTTTGCGAAAAGTTCTGCAGACTCGGTACCGATATCAAGACCCATCATATCGTCGGGGATTTCGCTAACCTTAACGCATTTAGCCTCTACGGGAGCGTCAATGGGGTTGGGGAAATCTTTAGTAATCATTGTATCAACGGGGAGAAGGATTTTAACGCCCTTTTCCTGAGCCTTTTTGAGCATTTCTTTACAGTAGTCAACCTTTTCCATATCAACAAGGGAGGTTCCGACACTGTAGCCTTGAGCAACAGCGAAGGTGTAGGACATTCCGCCACCGATGATAAGGGTATCAGCCTTATTTAAAAGGTTTTCGATAACGGTAAGTTTATCGGCAACCTTTGCACCGCCGAGAATGCAAACGAAGGGACGCTCGGGTTCTTCAACAGCGTTTCCAAGGTATTTAAGTTCTTTCTGGATAAGGTAGCCAACAACAGCCTCTTCTACATAGTCAACAACGCCAACAGTAGAACAGTGGGCGCGGTGAGCAGCGCCGAAAGCGTCATTTACAAATACATCAGCAAGAGAGCCGAGTTCTTCAGCGAAAGCGGCGCCGTTTTTGGTTTCTTCTGCACGATAGCGGGTGTTCTGAAGAAGAACAACATCACCGTCGTTCATAGCGGCAACAGCCTTCTTTGCATTTTCGCCAACAACGTTATCGTCGGCGGCAAAAATAACCTCTTTGCCTAAATGCTCACTAAGTCTTTTAGCAACGGGGGCAAGGGAAAGTTCAGGCTTGGGTTCTCCCTTGGGTTTTCCAAGGTGGGAGCAAAGGATAACTTTACCGCCGTCGGCAATAAGTTTTTTAATTGTGGGAAGGGCGGCAACGATTCTGTTTTCGTCGGTTATAACGCCGCTTTTAAGGGGAACGTTAAAGTCGCAACGAACGAGAACGCGTTTGCCTTTTACGTTAATGTCATCTACGGTTTTTTTGTTAAATGCTGCCATAATTTTTAGTCCTTTCAAGAAACTTTGTTAAAATTTAAACATTCTATGTTTATTCTACAAAAAAAACAACTTTTTTGCAAGATAAAATTGTTACTAAATAACTTATTTTTACCACTTATAATTGTGCAACTGTCCAAAATTTTGAAGAGAGGGGTAGTTCCATTGGCGGAGGACCTCATAAACACCTATTGCGACCGAGTTAGAAAGGTTTAAACTTCGAGCATCGGACACCATTGGAATTCTGACACAGTTTTCTTTGTTTTTAAGTAAAAGTTCTTCGGGTAAGCCTTTGGTTTCTTTGCCAAAAAAGAGGTAGGCGTTATCGGGATATGAAACGTCAGTATGGGCGTTTAGTGCTTTTGTTGTAAAAAAGTAGAAAGCACCCTTATTTTTAGAAAAAAAGTCTTCTAAATTATCATAATAGGTTATATCGAGCAGATGCCAATAATCGAGCCCTGCCCTTTTTAGTTTTTTGTCGTCGATAGTGAAACCCATAGGCCCTACCAGATGAAGTCTTGCGCCCGTTGCGGCGCAGGTACGGGCAACGTTACCCGTGTTCCCGGCAATTTCAGGCTCAACCATTACAATATTTAAAACAGCCATAATATATTCTTGTTTTTACCTTCTTTTTCGTCGAGTTCTCTTAGGTGCTGTTGCCACTCAATGCCACTAACGGCACGGTGGTTTTCAAGATAGTTATTATACATTGAAGAAACGGTTGCACTGTAGTCTTTTCTGAAGTGGATATAGGTTTTAAGGGAAATTATAAAGAGTATTAAACTGAAAAGAATTATTAGTCCTGCGGGGGCAAAGTGGAACCAGAAATACTTATTATTTAAAATTCCGTTTTCAAGGAAACCGTAGGTGTTTACATCATCATTCATATACAAATATCGCATTTGTAAAATACAGGCAACGGTATTAAGCGGAAAAGCGATAAGATGAATTCTTTTAATTGTTGCGACAAGGCCGATTAAAAGCAGAGCAAAAACGACCCAGGAAACAGTATAGAGGGCACCGTCAATATTTTCGGCGGCACGTGGCGAAGAAATTCTGACAACCGTGTTGGCGAAAAGATAAGCAATATGAAAAATGCCGAACCAAACAAGCGATAGAAAATACAGAATTCGGCTCGTTTTATAGTAACCGCCCGAAGTATCAAGTCGGGTGACGCCTTTTTTGTAGTTGTTTTCTTCAAGTTTTTTAATTACACAGTTATAAAATTTCATAGCACTCTCCAGAAATTAATTATACTAATTAGTATATACCAAAATTAAGCGTTTTTCAAGGGTAATTGCTGTGGGCAGTTTACAGTTTACAGTTGGCAGTGGGCTGGGGGTGTAGGGTGTGCTTGTTGTTGCATTTTGGGGAGAACAAAAAACTCGGCTCTAACCGAAGTTAGAGCCGAGAAGAAAGGATTAAGATTTAAGATTTAGATTAACCTTAAGCAACCATGTTGTACATTGCAACGAGGTCGAGAATGTCTACAACGCCGTTTGCATTTACGTCAACGCCTTCGGTGCCATTAAGGATAGCAACACGGAGAGCGTCAACATCTACCATGGTGTAGAGAACGCCTTCGGTGTAGGTTGCGGTGTAAACAGCATCACCTGCAACTGCAACTACTTCGCTATCCCAACCAGCAAAGGTGAAGGTTTTGTTGCCTTCGTTTGCTCTGGTGGGGTCTGCGGGAACTTCTACAGTTTCACCATAGTGGTAGGTTTCAGAAGAGATAACGTCGCCATTCCAATCCTTGAATACTACGGTGTATTCAATATAGGTTTCATTGAAGGTTGCAGTAAATTCA
>JAZSLH010000012.1:0-2102 GCA_045535275.1 Acutalibacteraceae bacterium | reverse complement strand
TTTAATCACTCCTTATTAATTCTGTGCGGACCATCCGCACCGCAAGACTGATAGCCAAAAAAGGACATTTTTTGTCGCTTTCGAGGGGCTCGAAAGGGCAAAAAAGCCCATATTGACCCAGTATCAGTAATTACATATTATACAAGCCTTAGTCTGCATTGTCAAGACCTATTTCAAAAAAATGCCAAAAAATAAATAAAATAATATCAGTTTGATAAAAGGCAATACACACGGTATCCAAGGTTGACAACTAAAAAGCCATATGTTACACTAAAAATAGTCAATTGTTCTTGTGACGATGACTAATTTAAAAGGAGGGGTATTACAAATGAAAGAGTACAAAGTTTTAACACAAAAGGACAAATGGTTTTCCGGTAAGTTTGACCCTGCCGTTTTAGAGCAGGCTATCAACAGTTATGCAAATCAAGGTTGGGAAGTTAAGACGGCTACTACTGCACAAATTCCCGGCTTTGGCGGTCCTCGCGAAGAATGTCTGATTATTTTGGAGCGTGAAGTATAATGGCATACACCACCGTACATAATGGCGTTATTTTTATTGAGGGAGCCGAGCCCGATGCCAAAAGAATCGGCAGTGTGGAATATAAAAAAGAAGGTTTTTATAATCAGCAACTGAAAGGTTTGGACGTGGTTAAAGACCAACTTGCTGTAAAGGCTCGTAAAATGGGCGGAAATGCAGTAATGGACTTTAAGTACGGACAAAAATCTACCGGTTGGTTTCGTTCTATGTTGCTATCCTATGATGATAACATTAACTGGTACGGTACAGGTACAGTTATACTTCTTTCTCAAGATAGATATGACGAAATTGTAAATTCCAAAAAATAATAAAAGCATTCAACTAAAAAACCTCGATAGGCAATCGCCTATCGAGGTTTTAACTTTTAGAGGGTAATACAAATTATTATTCTGTAACTTCAGTGGTTTCTTCGGTTTTGCCTTCCATTATAGCCCTGAAATCTTCGCCGGAAATCTTTTCTTCGGTAAATAAAACACGGGCAATTTCATTTAGTTTATCCATATTATTTTTAAGGATGTCAAGAGCCTTATCATACTGGGTCATAACAATTGTTTCAATTTCTTCGTCAATCATTGAAGCAATTTTATCCGAGTAGTTAGGTGTTGACGAGAAATCTCTGCCGAGGAAAACTTCGTTTTGGTCGTTGCCGTAAACGACAAGGCCGAGTTTTTCGCTCATACCGTACTTGGTAACCATTTTACGAGCAATATCGGTTGCACGCTGCATATCGTTAGAAGCACCGGTGCAGATATCGTTCTGGGTGAGTTGTTCAGCAGCACGACCGCCGAGGAGCGAACAAATCTGCTCGGTGAGTTGGCCTTTAGAGACATGACCCTTTTCTTCGGTAGGAAGATACATGGTATATCCTGCCGCCATACCTCTGGGAATTATAGAAATCTGATGAACGGGGTCCTGAGTAGGAAGGAAGTAAGAAACGATAGCGTGACTTGTTTTGTGGTAGGAGGTTATCATTTTATCCTTATCTTTAACTACATGGGATTTCTTTTCGGTTCCCATTACAACCTTAATAGTTGCCTCTTCAATCTGGGCTTGGGTAATAGCCTTAAGTCCCACACGGGCGGCAAGTAAAGCCGCTTCGTTTAAGAGGTTTTCAAGGTCGGCACCCGTAAATCCTGAAGTAGAGTGGGCAATATCCTTAAGATTTACATCGGGGCCCAGCGGTTTTCCGCGGGAATGAACCTTAAGAATTTCTTCTCTTCCTTTAGCGTCGGGATAGTTTACGGTAATCTGACGGTCGAAACGGCCGGGACGAAGAAGCGCACGGTCGAGAATATCGGGGCGGTTGGTTGCAGCCATAACAATTACTCCCGAGTTTTCGCCAAAGCCGTCCATTTCAACAAGCAATTGGTTAAGGGTCTGCTCTCTTTCGTCGTGACCGCCGCCAAGACCGGCACCACGCTGACGGCCTACAGCATCAATTTCGTCGATAAAGACAATAGAGGGGGCATTTTTCTTAGCCTCATCAAAAAGGTCGCGGACACGGGACGCTCCGACACCGACAAACATTTCAACGAAGTCGGAACCCGAAATTGAGAAGAATGGT
>JAZSLH010000183.1:0-6712 GCA_045535275.1 Acutalibacteraceae bacterium | reverse complement strand
GGCTGTTTTAATAACACCCGAGGCAACCTGACTTGCATAGGAAGCAAGGAAAGAAACAAGGTCTTTTTCAACAAAGTTCTTTTCCCAATCAAGAAAAGCCGTCATTGCCGAGGCTAAAATATCGTTTTGACTGAAGAATTTTTCAATATTAGCGATTGTGGCTTCTATTTGAGAAGGAAGGGTTTCAACTATGTTGGTAGCACTTATTATAAGTTCGGGCACAATTAAATAAACCAACGCAGAGATTGCCGCAATAAATACGGCTATTGAAACCAAAACGGCAATAAAACGGGCAATTTTAGCACCGCGTTTTTTAAACTTGCAAACATTAACGAAAAATTTGACAAGATATTTGTCTAAAAATTTCATTAAAGGGTTTATAAGATAGGCTACGACAAAGCCCAAAATAATGGGCTGTAAAACGTCAAAGAGCGTTCCAAAGGCGTTTCTGACATCATCTATTTTATAAAGAAAGAAGAAAACCAAAACTACGCCGGTTAGAACGATAAATGACATAAGGCCAACACGGGCATATCTATCCCTGGGCTTTCTGTCTTTTTCTATTTCATTAGGTTTCATTATACTTTTTCCTTCCTTTTAAATTACTGTTACTTGTTTAAAAAATAGTCAACTGCGGCTTTAACCACAGGGTCGTCTTCGGTGGGGGTTATATAACGATATAAAAGTTGCTCTTCGGTGGGGGTTACCTTTATATCGGGCTCAATTCCCTTTTCATTAAAGGAAATTTTGCTTTTTGGGAAGAATTCGGCAACCGTAAAGACCGCTTGAGACCCGTCTTTAAGGGTGTAGGTATTTTGCATTACACCTTTTCCGAAGGTTTTTTCGCCTACAGAGATGCCTTTGCCGAAATCTTTAATATTTGCGGTAAAAAGTTCCGACGCACTTGCGGTAGCCGAGTTTGTAAGCACCGCCATTGGAACATCTATTTCGTTTTCATCAGAACGGGCGATTGTTTCTTCGCTTTTGTCCTTATATTTTACGGTCATAAGTACCCCTTCGGGACAAAGATAGTCTAACATTTGGGTAACCGAATTAACCGTTCCGCCTCCATTTGAACGAAGGTCGAAAATTAGGGCTTTTGCCCCCTTTTCAAGAAGGTCGTCGACCGTATTTTTAAACTGGGGCACCGTAGCGTCATTAAACGAGGTTATTTCAATATAACCTATATCCGAAGAGAGCATTTTTCCAAAGACAGATTGGGCAACGAACTCGGAATATTCTACGGTTAAATTAAAGGTTTTATCTTTACGAAGCAGGGTTAAATCTACAGTTTCTCCAATTTCACGCACGATATTGGTAAGAGCCTGATTATAACCTATTTCCGTAACTGAAACCGAATCGATAGCACAAATCTGGTCACCCGCTAAAATACCCGCTTTAGCGGCAGGGCCGTCGTTATACACATTTACCACATAAATATTTTTGGTGTCGGGATGGAGAACTACCGTCATTCCGATTCCCTGACCGAGTCCCGCAAGAGAATTGTTTCGGTCGGCTGCATCATTATCCGAGTAATATGCGGCATATTTATCACCAAGACCGCCCATATATCCCGACATAACAGAGTCAAGCAAAGCATCTTTATCGGTCTCGCCGTAAAAATACTTGTCGACCAGTAGGTCGAGTTCTTTAAGTTTTGAAAGCCTTGTGTCTGAAAGGAAAACAAAGTAGAAGACAGTTGAAGTCAATAAAACACTTATAACCGCAGTAAAAACTACGGCTAGAAAGAGTTTTTGTTTTTTAGGTTTTGGCTCTAAAGTTTCTAAAATTATTTCCTTATCTTCCATATTTTTCCTTAAAAGTATTTTAAACAAGGGGCCAAAAGCCCCTTGTTGTTAATAGTTCATCAATAAAAATCCATTGGGTTTTGGGGAACACCGTCTTTACGAAGTTCAAAGTGGAGATGGTATCCGGTTGAGCGTCCGGTTGTTCCTACGCGTCCAACTTTTGTTCCTTTTGTTACATATTGACCGCTTTTTACAGAGATGCTTCCGGGGGCAAGGTGGGCATAAACCGTACGGTAAGGAACTCCCTTGTACTTGCCGTGTTCTATTTTAAGGTAGTTTCCGTAGCCACCGCCACAAGCGTATCCACTGCTATTAGTACAACTGTATACACTTCCGTTTTTATACTTTCCGTAATTGTGGGTACAAGCACTATAATAAACCGTTACAGTTCCCGACGCAGCGGCAACAACCTTTGCGTTGGCAATTCCGCTTTGGGCAATATCAATTCCTGCGTGGAGTCGGTTCCAACGTTCGCCGTAGTCAGAAGTGCGGTTGGTGAAACCGGGTACGGGCCAGGTGAAAGTTCCGTTAAAAACAGTAGAACTTCCGCCGGGGTTGCTGAGTTCAGCCATTACACTATTCCACTGGTCGAGTTCATTTTGGATTTGAGCATTATCTCTGTTTTCACTTGCGATATCAGAGTTTAGGCCGCGAATAATCTTATTTACTTCGGCAACCTCTTTATCAAGAGCATCTTGCTTTTTATCAAGCGTTGCCTTAATTTCCTTTTGTTCTTCAATAAGTTTTCGGTTTTCGGCAATCTTTTCCTCAATTTTTTCTATGACTTTAACGATACCGTCGACCATTCTCTTATCTCGTCTTGAAATATTAAGAGAAACTTGGGAAAGAGCGATAAAATCGGCAAAATCTTCGGCACCAAGCAGAACTTCAATTCCGCTAATGGTACTTCCCGACATATAAAGGGTTCTGATTCTCTTTTTATATTCCTGAACCTGACCGCTCATTTTCTCCCGCTGTTTTGCGATTTCCTTATCGTTAGCGGAGATAGAGGCGTTGGTCTGGGAAATTTTTTCATTGCAGATATCTATTTGTTGCTGAAGAATTGCAATATTTTTATCGAGTTCTGCTTTTATTTTATTTTGGCTAGCCTTGTCTTTTTGCAGTTTTTTAATATTGTTGGCAATTTGCTGTGACTGCTGCTCAAGTCTGTCTATTTCTTTTTGCACCTCGTCTTTAGTATAGGCGTAAACCGAAATATTAGAGCAGGTAAAAAGCATTATTCCGCATAAAAGAATTGAAATAATCTTTTTAAGTTTCAAAATATTTTCCTCCGTTTAGTTTGTTTGCCGCTAGATTGCTGTAAACTCGCTTCCCTCTTTTTTAAGGTATTTTCTTATCATAATTACACTTCCGACAACTCCCGAAAGGACACCTATTATGGTGAAAACACCGAGTATAAGCGGGAATACCGAAAGGAAACTGATTGCTTCCATATTACCGAGAGCAGAGCAAATTGCTTCAATTGCTACGCGGTAGCAGAAATAGAGAATACCCATAGAAATTACTGCCGAAACAAGACCAATCATTACTCCTTCGATAATAAAGGGCAGTCGAATGAAAGAATTGGTTGCACCGACCGCTTTCATAATTGAAATTTCAAGTTTACGGCTATACATAGTAACGCGGATAGTATTAGAAACGATTACAAGAGAAATTATAAGAAGAATTGCAATTATCCAAACACCCGCTATTGTAACTCCGTTTTTGATTGCATTGATTTTGTTTGCTATGTCAGCGTGGGACTGAGTTGCGTCAACTCCGTCAACCGATTCAATAGTTTTAAGGGTTTCGCTGAAGACAGACATATCTTCAAGAGTAACTACCGCACCGCAGGAGATGGGGTTTCCGTACTCGTCGTCAAAATCAAAGTATTCTGCCGAGCCTTCGGGGAGTTGTCCGCTCTCCTTAACTTCTTTAAGAGCGTCTTCTGCAGAAACATACTCAACATTTGCGACATTGTCAATTTTGGCAAGGCGGTCGCAAAGAGCCTTTGCTTCTTCCTCGTTATGAATAAGGTAGGCTTCTTCGGGGATAGCGTCAAAATCAATTTTGTTATCCTCATTTGAGGAGGTTGACTGACTGTTTTCAGGGTTGTATTTTTCCGAAGCGTTACCGTAAATTACCGAGGTTTTATCGTTAAAGAAAACTCGGATAACATTTTGTTTTTCAAGGTTTCCGATTGCAACATTAAGGTTGAGTGAAACCAGAATTGCAAGTCCGATAAGCACCATACAGGCGACAAGAACGCCCACCGAGGCGACCGTCATAAGACGGTTTGCCCACATATTTTTAACGCCTTCTTTAGAAAGGTAAGAAACACTTCTCAGTTTCATATGTTCCCACCTCCTGCGGCATTATCGGCAACAATACGACCCTCTTCAAGCATTATTACGCGGTGTTGAAAGTCGCGAACAAGGTTGTGGTCGTGGGTTACCATAAGCACGGTTGTGCCCTGCTTATTGATTTCGGTTAGTTTTGCAACTATATCATAAGAGAGATTGGGGTCAACATTTCCGGTAGGCTCGTCCGCAATTATAAGGCTTGGGCGGTTGACAAGTGCTCTGGCGAGGCCGACTCTCTGCTGTTCTCCTCCGGAGAGTTGGTTAGGCATTGAACGGGCTTTCTTTCCAAGACCGACCATGCTGAGAACCGCAGAAACATCTTTACGGATTTGACGGCGGTCGGCACCGATTACGTGCATTGCGAAAGCAACATTATCAAAAACCGACATAGTGGGAATAAGACGAAAGTCCTGAAATACAATTCCCATTGTTCTGCGAAGATGGGGCACCTGACGGTTTTTAATTTTCATTAGGTCATAGCCGTTTACAATAAGGCTTCCTGTGTTGGCCTTTTCTTCCCTTACGATAAGTTTCATAAAGGTAGATTTACCGGCGCCCGAAGCACCTACGACAAATACAAACTCGCCCGGATTTATTCTTATATTAACATCGTTAAGAGCGTGGGTTCCCGTTTTATAGGTTTTTGAAACGCCCTTAAACTCGATTATTGGTTTTACGGGTGACACTGATTCGACGGAATTAATTTTCGGTCATCCTTTCTTTGATTTTAGTATTTAACGGGGTTTGCCTGAAGATATTTATTAACCATAAGAGCAATTTTGAAGATAATTGCGTGGTCAAACTCGCGAAGGTCAAGACCTGTTATACGCTTAATTCTTTCAAGGCGGTAAACTAAGGTGTTTCTGTGAACAAAAAGTTTACGAGAGGTTTCTGACACATTAAGATTGTTTTCGAAGAATTTTTGAATAGTGAAAAGTGTTTCCTGGTCAAGACTTTGGATTGAACCACGCTTGAAGACCTCGCGGAGAAAACTTTCACAAAGGGTTGTAGGAAGTTGATAGATAAGACGGGCAATTCCCAGATTGCCGTAACTTACAATAGTCTTTTCGGTGTCGAAAACCTTTCCTACCTCAAGAGAAGCCTGGGCTTCCTTAAAAGATTTAGCAAGGTCTTTGATGCTTTCAACCGAAGAGCCGATTCCGATTGAAACGGCGGTATAAAACTCGCCCGAAAGGGTGTCGGCAATAGAGAGAGCCAGTTTTTCTACATCTTTAAGTTCAATATCGCGGGAAAGTTCTTTAACAAGGGCAATATCGGTTTCGTTAACGCTTATAACAAAGTCTTTACTCTTGTCGGGGAAGAGGTTTTGAACAACATCATAAATAACGATATCGGAAGGCTCGTTAGCACGGATAAGAAGCACTGTACGGGAAACGTCGGTATTAAAGTGAAGTTCACGCGACTTTAAGTAAATATCACCCGGCAAGATATTATCAAGAATTACATTCTTAATAAAGTTGCTACGGTCGTACTTCTCGTCATAGTAATATTTGATATTAGAAAAAGCGATAGAAAGCACTGTACAATATTTTTCAGCCATAGGGTCAACTCCGCTTACAAAAGTAAAATACTCTCCGAGTTGAGCCGAACCTATTGCCTTGTATGTACTACCGCCCGAGATAAAGGTTTCAGACGCGGAAGCGTTAACAAAATCAATTGATACAGTTTCTCCTATTTTTCCAAGTTCGCTACAGGCAATAACAGTTCCTTTGTCGTCAATGACACCGATTGTTCTGTCGATTGCATCTTTCATTTGATGGATTACACTCTGAAATAAACGGTTTGCCATTAATTATTCGTCCTCTCTTTTAGGAATAATTTCGCTGAACAAATTTATACAGATATATTGTACAATATATCTTATTTTTTTTCAAGATATTTATATAAAAAAGTTACAAAAAATTAACAGAAAATTTTGGCAGTTAAAAAGTGTTGCAATAAGAAAACCGCCGACAAAAGTCGGCGGTTTGAACTTTGTATTAGTTGCAAATTGTCTTTTCGGTTTCTTTGTCGAAAAGGTGAATCTTTCCGGGTTCAAGAGTAATCTTAATTCTGTCACCGGGTTTTGCAGTGTTAGTGGGGCTAACACGAGCGTTGATGGTCTGCTCTTCGCAGTTCATATAGAGGTAGGTTTCAGCACCCATAAGTTCGGTAACTTCAACGTTTGCCTCAACAATTCCTTCGGGGAACTGTGCGATAAGGTCTTCTTCGTTGTGAACATCTTCGGGACGGATACCCATAATAACTTCTTTACCTACATATCCATCAAGAACGCCGTCCTTGTTTTTGGAAGCAGGAAGTTTAACCTTGTATTTAATTCCTGCACGGGTCTTGGTGTCTTCGGTTCCGAACTCTACAAAGAAGTCGCTGCCTTCTTTAAGAAGTTTAGACTCGATAAAGTTCATCTGGGGAGAACCGATAAATCCTGCAACAAAGAGGTTGCCGGGATAGAGGTAAAGGTTTTGAGGAGTATCAACCTGTTGAATGAAGCCGTCCTTCATAACAACGATTCTGGTACCC
>JAZSLH010000030.1:0-2689 GCA_045535275.1 Acutalibacteraceae bacterium | reverse complement strand
ATGATATACCATTGCTTTCGCAATGGATAAAAAATCGACTTGTGAAAACAAGTCGATTTTTGGCCCGCTCGAAGGGACTCGAACCCCCGTTCTTCAGAATCGGAATCTGCTGCGTTATCCAACTGCGCCACGAGCGGAAATGATAATCGTATTATATCATTTTTTATGAATACCTTCAAGTGAAAATTACCATAATATTTTTAAAACACTTTTTCTTGGAGGGCTTATGAAAAAGAAAAAACCCGCCGTCATCACAGTGCTTACAACACTTGCCGTTTGCACGGGTATGATGCTTTTAACCGCAATTCTGCTCCTCCCCGCCGTTATCGGAACCGAAGAAAGCAAAGCGGGTGAGAATGTTTCGGGAATTGAGTACGGCTCTGCACCCGAAAATCAGGCTCTTCTCATAACCGACAAAACGGGAAGAGGTGCACTTATTTATCTTGATTTTGATAATATCGTCACACACATATATCTTTTTAGCAAGGACTCTGAAAAAGAGGCGGTGAACATTCCCTACAATGTTAATTATACCATTTTTATAGAAAGCGATTTTGCGGGGAAATTTTGTGACAGAATAGGCGGAATTGATATTGAAGAGGAGGGCGAAACGGCAAGGTATTTTTCGGCTTCTTTGACCGAATATATGGGAAAAACACCGTCAGAAGAAAAAATGTTAAAAATTTCCCGTAGTTTTTTTGAAAAAATTGCAAATACGGGGTTGTCCTCTGAGGATTTTATGTTTATAATTGAAGAAACAGATACTGTGTTGCCGTATTCGGTTTGTTACGGTTGGATAGACCGTATTCCTGAAATGTTTTGCAACTGTATTTTTCACTAAACGGGAAAAGGGGGATAAGCGTGAAAAGAATTGCCGTTTTGCTTCTGGCTTTTGTTATGCTGTGCAGTTTTGTGGGCTGCGGCGGACAAGAAGCCTCGTCACCCTCCCCGTCAAAACCAAAACCGCCCGTTATTATACCTAACTCTTCCTCGTCTTCTTCGGGGGAGAATTCTTCGGAGAATTCCTCGTCTGACAGTTCCTCTTTAGACACGGAAAGTCAGGATACTGAAAACAACAAGCCCCAATCAATACACCATACCCACTACTGTTATTCAAAACTAAACGACCTGCAGAAAGGGTATTACGAAAAACTGTATGAAGCGGTAAATAAAATGGAGGCGTCCTGGATTGTTCTGGGGGTTGCCGAGGAAACATATAAGTTTGATATAGCCGTTGTCAGAACGGCGTTGGTTTACGACCACCCCGAAATTTTCTGGCTTCCCTCATATTACGCTATGGCTTTAGGAAAATCGCAAGACGGCGAAAAAACCGCAATGATGTATTTCACAAACGAAATAAACGGTTCTCCGGGTTACATTATGTCACGAAGCGAAAAAGAAAAAAAGGTTCGCGAACTTGACGGCGAAATTGCTAAAATGACCTCGGCAGTTACGGCGGTTGACCCTTATGAAATAGAACTTGAGTTGCATGATATGCTTTGCCAGAGAACCGAATACAGCGACGACAAAAACGACCCGATGATTTACTCTGTATACGGGGCAATCGTTAACGGCAAAGCACTGTGCGAGGGATACAGCAAGGCAATGCAACTGCTTTTATCCCGTTTTGGAATAACCTGTCTTGCCTTAACCGGTGTGGCAAAGGGAGAGGGGCATATGTGGAACGCCGTTTTACTTGACGGCGAATGGTATCATCTTGACGCGACCTGGAACGATACCTCGGGCGAGGAGATATCGCACGAATATTTCAACATTACCGACAAGCAGATTGTCACCCACCACACCTTCAGCAAGGAATATATCGCACTTACAGAAAAAGAACTTACTGAAACACAGGTCTCATTTAATATTGGAAGACCCGTTTGCAAAGGAACCATAAACAACTTTTTTGCCCGAACGGGATTTACTCTTACCGAGGATAATACAGAAGACCTATTGGGTTATATGACCTTTCTTCCCGGACAAACTGTAGAAGTCGGAGTATCACCTGAACTCAGAGATAAACTTTATTCTTCCGCCGAGCAGTTTTTGGGAGAACTAAATCTTAAACTGCAAAGAGATTACCCCCAGGCAAACTTCATAGTAAGAAGCGCCTCTTTTTCGGGCTGGGTTATAAGGCTTTATAAAACAGAGGTATAGAAAAAGCGTGGTTTCACCACGCTTTTTTAGTTTTATTTGCCTCCAAAACTGTCCGTAGGACAATATCACTCTTTTTTTAAATATCTCGCCGTTGGCGAGGTGTTTAAAAAAAGAATATAACTGTGAAGCAATACAACTCGCCTTTAGGCGAATATAACTGAGGCACACATCCTTACGGAGTGTGCCTCTAAGGGAGTTCTCATCTATTTAATCTACCAATAAAAAAAGAAGCACCCCGCTATTGCGGAGCACCTCTAAAAGTTGGCGCGCTGAAGAAGATACTCTGCGCCCGCCTATCTGCCGACCGTTCCGAACGGTAACGGCATCTGAGCGGTGCTCGAGACTACACCGTCTCGAAAACCTATCGCGGTTTTCTCGCGGTTTCGACGTACTCCCTTCGGGAGTTCTCATCTATTTAATTCTACTAATAAAAAAAGAAGCGCCCCGCTATTGCAGAGTGCCTCTAAAAATTGGCGCGCTGAAGAAGATTCGAACTCCCGACCTTTTGGTCCGTAGCCAAACGCTCTAT
>JAZSLH010000068.1:0-7337 GCA_045535275.1 Acutalibacteraceae bacterium | reverse complement strand
GTTACCTCTAACATCTTTGGCGACATTCTTTCCGACGAAGCCTCTCAAATTACAGGCTCTATCGGAATGCTCGCTTCTGCTTCTCTTGGCGATACAACCCGCGGTCTTTATGAACCAATTCACGGCTCTGCTCCCGATATTGCGGGTCAAAATAAAGCCAACCCTATTGCAACAATTCTTTCGGCTGCTATGA
The DNA here is from genome assembly GCA_045535275.1 of Acutalibacteraceae bacterium. GTDB lineage: Bacteria > Bacillota > Clostridia > Oscillospirales > Acutalibacteraceae > SFWF01. Next base: position 7,144 of record JAZSLH010000068.1, on the reverse strand, counting down.
TGCTTCGCTACTCTTTCTCACTTTTGGAAGAAGCCGACTGTATTGAAAATGCGGTAAATAAAGTACTCGAAAAGGGTTACCGCACGGCTGACCTTGCAAAAAGCGGAGAAGAACCCCTTTCTTGCAGCGAAATTACCGAGAAAATTCTAAACGAGATTTAATGATTGGAGGTGCCCTTAATGTTAGATATTAAAATCACAAGAACAACTACACCAAAGGAAAAGCCCCAAAAGGACGCACCGCTCGGTTTTGGTAAAATCTTTACCGACCATATGTTTATTATGGACTATACCGAGGGCAAGGGTTGGCATGACCCAAGAATAGAACCTTTTCACAATCTTTCAATGTCGCCTGCGGCAATGGTTTTCCACTACGGTCAGGAAATGTTTGAGGGACTTAAAGCCTATATCGGTGCCGACAAGAATGTATATATGTTCCGCCCCGATATGAACGCGAAGCGTACCAATAAGACAAATGAGCGTCTTTGTATTCCAAGCCTCCCTGAAGAAGATTTTGTTCAGGCTGTAAAAACTGTTGTAGAGGTAGATAAAGACTGGATACCGACCGAAGAGGGAACCTCTCTTTATATCCGACCCTTTATTATTGCTACCGACGAATATCTCGGCGTAAAACCGTCTGACACCTATAAATTCATTATAATTCTTTCTCCTTCGGGTGCCTACTACGCAAGTGGTATTAACCCCGTCGGAATTTGGATTGAAGATGAATATGTTCGTGCCGTTAAGGGTGGAATGGGCTTTGCAAAAACAGGCGGAAACTACGCTTGTTCTCTTGCCGGTCAGGTTAAAGCCCACAACGACGGTTATTCTCAGGTTCTCTGGCTCGACGGTGTAGAAAGAAAGTATATAGAAGAAGTCGGTGCTATGAATATCTTCTTCAAAATCGACGGTAAAATTGTAACACCTATGCTAAATGGTTCAATTCTTCCCGGCGTTACCCGTGACTCTGTAATTACTCTTTGTAAGGGTTGGGGTCTTGAAGTCGAAGAAAGAAGAATTTCAATTGACGAAGTTATTACCGCACACAAAAACGGCAAACTTGAAGAGGTCTTTGGTACGGGTACTGCCGCCGTTATCTCTCCTGTCGGCAAACTCCGTATAAAAGACGATGTTATGGTTATAAACAATGATAAAATCGGCGAAGTAAGCCAGAAGATTTATGATACAGTAACGGGTATTCAACTAGGAAAACTACCCGATGAGTTTGGTTGGCGTTTCCTTGTTTGTAAGGCGTAAAATATAAAAGGTTGGTGTAAAAATATGGTATTTATGCGTTTCCCCGAAGGCAAAGCAAAGGCATTAACCCTTTCTTATGATGACGGAATTCATCAAGATGAAAAACTCATTAAAATAATGAATAAATACGGTATAAAAGGTACCTTTAATATCAACTCGGGCTCCTTCGGTCAAAGTCGCAAAGGTGAACACGGCGAAGACCGAAGCCGATTTACCGTAGAAGAAGCAAAAGAAGTCTACTCAAACGGCGGTCACGAAATAGCACTTCATTCTAATACCCACCCCCATATCGATAAAATTCCTCATGATATGATAGCCTATGAAATAGTTAAGGACCGAGAAATACTTGAAAGCACTTTCGGTAAAATCGTTAAAGGCATGGCATATCCAATGGGTACAACAAATGATGAGGTTGTAAACATCTTAAAGGGTTGCGGTGTTTCCTATGCGAGAACTACCGTTCAAACAGGTAGGTTCGACATTCCTACCGACTGGCTTCGTCTTCCCTCAACCTGCCACCACAATAACGAAAATCTAATGAATTACGCAAATGATTTCGTTAATAACAATTCACAGGTTTTACCCCGTCTTTTCTATGTTTGGGGTCATTCTTATGAATTTGATGTTTCGAACAACTGGGACAGGATTGAAAAGTTCTGTGAATATGTTGGTTTAAAGGAAGATATTTGGTATGCTACAAATATTCAAATATACGAATACATAGAAGCGTATAACCGAATGAAAACTTCGGCAAACGGAAAAATATTCTATAATCCAACGGCTTTTACCCTTTGGTTTTTACATCATAGCGGAAAACTTTACAGTGTCGCTCCGGGAGAAACTATAACACTATAATACGAAACCCTGCCCCGAAAAATCGGGGCAGGGAATTCTTGCGTTTTAAAGGCACTTAATTTTTGTAAAAAAAACTTATAATTTCTTTAGCACACTACTTGACTAAAGTGAGTAAATGTGCTATACTACCATAAAAGAATGAAAGGAAGGTCTTTATGCCCCAGAATAAAATGCTTAGTTTTGAAGAGAAAATATCAATAAAACTAATGGAACTTTTCGGTAGTTTTGGATATAAAAAGTTCAAAATGAGCAAATTTGAAGAGTATGACCTTTATATTGAGAATAAAAGTTTTTTAAAGAGTGAAAATATTATCGCCTTTAATGACCCGACGGGAAAACTTCTTGCCCTAAAACCCGACGTAACTCTTTCTATTGCCAAAAATACGGCTGATTTTGAAAGTGAGCCGAGAAAACTTTTCTATAGAGAAAATGTTTACAGAGTTTCGGGAAATATGAATGAGTTCAAGGAAATTGAGCAAATCGGACTTGAATTTATCGGCGAAGTGGATATGTATTCCCTTTGTGAAGTAATAACCCTTGCAAAGTTAGCCCTTAAAGAAATCAGCGACTCTTATGTGCTTGATATTTCGCATATGGGTCTTTTAATCGGTCTGCTTGAAAGCACGGGACTACCTTATGATGTTCGTGAAAAGATAACCGAGTATATCGGCACTAAAAACTCTCACGAAATTCGCCGTTTGTGCAAAGAGTATTCAGTATCTGAAGAACTTTCAGAAAAAATAGTTACCTTGGCTTCTCTTTACGGAAGTGTTGATAAAATTATTCCTTTGGCAGAAAAACTTATTGTAAACGATATTACTGCAAATGCCATAGAAGAACTCAAACAAGTTTGCCACATTCTTAAACTCAGCGGTCAGGCAGATAAAATAAATATTGATTTTTCTGTAGTAAGCGATATCAGTTACTATAACGGCATTACCTTTAAAGGATATATTGAGAACATACCCGGAACTATTCTTTCGGGCGGAAGATATGATAATCTGCTGACTAAACTCGGGAAAAAATCGGGTGCGGTGGGATTTGCCGTTTATATGGACCTGCTTTCTTATCTTGATAAAGATACCGACCGATATGATGCAGATGTTTTGCTTGTATACGGTAAAGATACCCCCGCTCAAAAGGTTATTAAGGCAGTAAACGCCTTGAAAGAGCAAGGCAACAGAGTCTTTTCTTCAACTGTTATTTGCAAAAATATTAAATATAAACGTCTGGTTAACATAAATGAATTGAGTTTGGAGGGCTAAATATGAGTAACTATATAAATATTGCCCTTCCTAAAGGAAGACTTGGCGAAAAGGTTTATAACCTCTTTGAAAAACTTGGATACGGTTGTCCTGCTCTGCTCGAAAACACAAGAAAACTCGTTTTCGAAGATGAGCAAAACGGTGTTCGCTACTTTTGGGTAAAACCAAGCGATGTTGCTATTTATGTTGAAACGGGCGTTGCCGATGTAGGCGTTGTTGGTAAGGATATTTTATTAGAGCAAAATCCCGATGTTTACGAACTGCTTGATTTAGGTTTTGGTAAATGCCGAATGGCAGTTGCGGGTAAAAAAGGTGATATTTTGCCTTTAGATAAAACTATCAAGGTTGCCACTAAATTTCCAAGTATCGCAAAAAAGCACTTTGCCTCTAAAAGCAGGGAGATTGACATAATTAAACTTAACGGCTCAATTGAACTTGCCCCAATTCTCGGAATGGCAGATGTAATTGTAGATATTGTTGAAACAGGAACAACCCTTAAAGAGAACAATCTTGAAGTATATGAGGATATTGTAAATATAAGTGCCCGTTTTATTGCTAACAAAACAGGCTTCCGTTTTAAAACTAGTGAGATTGAACTATTAAAAAACAAACTCGAAAAGGAACTTTCAAAATGATTAAAATTTACGACATAAATAAACTTTCTCTTGACGAAATACTTTCCCGTGAGTCTTCTTCAAGCGGAGTAGAAGATATCGTTGCCGATATTTTAAAAGATGTTAAAGAAAACGGTGATGATGCGCTTTATAAGTACTCTGAAAAGTTCGATAAGGTAAGCCTTTCTTCTTTGGAGGTAACCAAAGAGGAAATTGAAGAGGCAATGTCATTGGTTGAGCCTGAATTTATCGAAATAATCAAAGAAGCCGCAGAAAATATTTCACTATATCATAAGAATCAGGTTCAAAAGGGCTTTGAAATTAAAAAAGATGACGGAATAATCCTTGGTCAAAAAGTGCTCCCGGTTAAACGTGCGGGACTTTATGTGCCCGGCGGTACCGCTGCCTATCCGTCTACCGTGCTTATGGACTGTATTCCTGCAAAAATTGCTGGTGTTAAGGAACTTTGCATAACAACTCCGCCCTCTAAAGACGGAAAGGTTAACCCCGTTATTTTAGCAGCGGCTAAAATTGCGGGTGCTGACAGAATTTTCAAGGTTGGCGGAGCCCAGGCTATAGCCGCCCTTGCATACGGCACACAAACTATTCCAAAAGCAGATAAAATTGTCGGCCCAGGTAATGTTTTTGTTGCCGAAGCAAAGCGTCAGGTTTATGGCCTTGTTTCGATTGATATGATTGCGGGACCCAGTGAAATTTTGGTAATTGCCGATAAAACCTGCAACCCCGAATTCGTTGCCGCTGATTTGCTCTCCCAAGCCGAGCACGATAAACTTGCTTCTGCCGTATTGGTTACCGATAGTAAGGAACTTGCTGAACAGGTAAGAGATGAACTTGAGAGTCAGTTAGCGGTTTTAGAGCGTGAGGAAATTGCCCGTGCTTCAATAGATAATAACGGAAAAATCATTATTGTAGATTCAATTGAACAGGCAATCGAAATAAGCAACGAAATCGCTCCGGAACATTTGGAAATTTGTGTGGACGAGCCCTTTAAGTATCTTGACAGGATAGAGAATGCGGGTTCTATTTTCCTTGGTAAAATGTGTCCTGAGGCTTTAGGCGACTATTTTTCGGGAACAAACCACACTCTGCCAACAAGCGGAACGGCTAAATTCTCAAGTCCGCTTTCGGTAGATGATTTTGTAAAGAAATCGGCGTACAGTTACTATACACCACATGCTCTTAAAAAGGTTGCAGAAAAGGTTGCCTTTTTTGCCGAAAAAGAAGGACTAACTGCCCACGCCAAAAGTGCAACAATTCGTTTTAAAAAATAAAAGAGGTCAAAAAAGTGAGTAAGTTTTTAAGCGGTAGGTTTTCTTCTCTGACTCCCTACACTCCTGGGGAACAACCTACAGATATGAAATATATAAAACTTAATACCAATGAGTCGCCATTTCCTCCCTCTAAAAAGGTAATAAAGGCGTTAAGTTCTGATGAAATAAGCAAACTTAATCTCTATCCCGACCCGACAGGCAATCTGCTTATCCAAAAACTTGCCGAAACCTACGGGGTTGAAAAGGAAAATGTTTTTATCGGCAACGGTTCAGACGAAATTCTCAACTTTTCCTTTATGGCTTTTTGCGACAAGGACAAGGGAGTTTGCTTTCCCGAAATCAGTTACGGCTTTTACGAGGTCTATGCCGAACTTTATGGATTAAACTATAAAAAAGTTCCTCTTCAAAACGACTTTTCTGTAAAACCGTCTGATTATTTTAACTCTGCAGGAATGGTTGTTATCGCAAATCCCAACGCCCCTACAGGACTTGCCTTGTCTTGTCACGAGGTAGAAGAAATACTAAAAAACAACCCTAAAAGCGTAGTTATAATCGACGAGGCTTATGTTGATTTTGGAGCAGAATCGTGTGTTTCGCTTACAAAGAAATACGACAACCTTATTGTTGTAATGACCTATTCAAAATCCCGTAGCCTTGCGGGCGGACGGCTCGGTTTTGCTATCGCAAATAAAGACCTTATAAACGACCTTAATACAATTAAGTTTTCTACTAACCCCTATAATATAAACCGCCTTACTTTACTTGCCGGAGTAGCCTGTTTAGAAGACGATAGATATTATAAAGAGTGTAACAGTAATACTGTAACTGTCAGAGAATACACAAAAACACAACTTCAAAAACGTGGGTTTGAAATGACTGATTCAAAGACGAATTTCATTTTTGTAAAGTCCAATAAAATCAGCGGAGAAGACTACTATAAAGCACTTAAATCAAAGGGTGTTCTCGTTCGCCACTTTAAAAATGATAAAATAAAAGACTATGTCAGAATAACTATTGGAACTAAAGAGCAAATGGATATACTGCTTAAAACAACCGACCAAATACTAAGCGAGGTGTAAAAATGAGAAAAGCAGAAATTAAAAGAAAAACTGCCGAAACCGATATTGTACTCACTCTTAACCTTGACGGAACTGGAAAGAGTGTGATAAATTCGGGCAACGGCTTTATGGACCATATGCTCACCCTATTTGCAAAACACGGCAGATTTGATTTAACTCTTTGCTGTAGTGGCGATACAAATGTAGATTTTCACCACTCTGCCGAAGATATAGGTATTTGCCTTGGAAAAGCCTTTAAAGAGGCTCTTTCAGATATGAAAGGAATTGTTCGCTATGCCGATATAATTCTTCCAATGGACGAAACGCTTATTCTTTGTGCCGCAGATATTTTAAATAATACCCTGCCCGACGACGAGGCAACTATACTTTGTGCTTGCGATATTTCGGGAAGAAGTTATTTAGGGTTAGACCTTCCGCTTCCTTCTCAAAGAGTGGGCGATTTTGATACCGAACTTGTTGAAGAATTTTTACTCGCATTTACAAATAATGTAAATATAACTCTTCATATAAAAGAACTTGCAGGTAAAAACACCCACCACATTATTGAGGGTACTTTTAAGGCTTTGGGCAGAACCCTTCGTAAAGCCGTTAGTATTGACCCCGACTGTGCAAACGAAATTCCCTCCACAAAAGGAGTTCTTTAATGATTGCGATAATTGATTACGGAGTAGGTAACCTTTTTAGCCTTTCCTCCTCCTTTAAAAGTATAGGGGTAAATACCGTTATTACGGGCGACCCCGATATAATAAGAAAAGCCGACAAACTTGTTCTCCCCGGTGTCGG
>JAZSLH010000021.1:0-6165 GCA_045535275.1 Acutalibacteraceae bacterium | reverse complement strand
TGCTTTGCCCCCTTTGATAACCCCGAAGTTGCGGTTGCTATTGTTCTTGAACACGGCTCGTCTTCAAGAACCTGTTCGTCGGTTGCCAAGTCGGAGGCCAAGCGGTCTTAGGAAGACAAGTGTTAACTACAACTCCTTGGCTCACAGAACGACATGGCTACGATCCGACTTTGCTTTGCCCCCTTTGATAACCCCGAAGTTGCGGTTGCTATTGTTCTTGAACACGGCTCGTCTTCAAGAACCTGTTCGTCGGTTGCCCGTTCAATGCTTGACGCCTATTTTTTCTCGGACGAAACGACCCTTGACCAAACTAAACCTAATACTGTTATAGGTTAAAAAAAGTTTGATATTTATTTGACAAACCAGGTTTTATATGGTAAATTATTTGTTGATTGGAGTAACGCTATGGTAAAGGTTATTGCTATTACCAGTGGCAAGGGCGGCGCAGGTAAATCTACCTGTAGTATAGAACTTGCTATTTGCTTATCTAAACAAGGTAAAAAGGTTCTTCTTATTGACATGGACGAAGGAATGCGCTGTCTTGATATGCTACTTGGGGTCAGCGAAAATCTTCTCTTTGACCTTTCCGACGCCCTTTTGGGACGAGAACTTTCTTCCTGTCTTTTAAGCGTTAAAAAGTATCCCGAAATTTCCCTTTTGGCAGCACCCTCTCAAAAAGGTCTTATTGACCCCGAAAGGTTGAACGAATTTATCGGGGGTATTAGCGGCTTTGATGTAATTATTGCCGACCTACCCGCAGGGTCAGACAAGACTTTATACCGCGCTTTCCCCGTATATACAGAATTTATATGCGTTTGTAACGCAAATCCCGTGTCGGTCAGAGATGCCGCTGCTATCGGCGGTCTTCTTAAAGAGATTGACCGCAACGGAAAACTTATAATAAATAAGTTTGAACCCTATTTTATTAAAAATCCCGTTTTTAAGGATATTGACGGAATTATCGACCAGTCGGGGCTTATGCTCCTTGGAATAATCCCCTACAGCGACCGACTTGCTCTTGCCTTTTTAAATGGAAACTTTGTAACCAGGGGACGCGAGGCAAAAGCCTTTACCCGAATTGCAAAACGGCTTTACAACAAGGCTGAACCCTTGCCTAAACTTAAAAAAATATAATTTACAGCATTTCTCCGATAAATGCGAAAGGAGTAAAACGATGAACATTGCTTTAATTGCACACGATGCCAAGAAAGAACTTATGGTACAGTTTTGTATTGCATACTGCGGAATATTAAGCCGTCATACAATTCTTGCTACCGGCGCAACGGGAAAAATGGTTTCCGAAGCAACCGGGCTTAATATTATTACCTTTTTAGGCGGTTCACACGGCGGTTCTCAGCAAATTGCCGCCAGAATTGGCTGCGATGAGATAGATATGCTTCTTCTCTTCCGCGACCCATTAACCGCAAAACCCGATGAACCCGACGAACATTCTCTGCTTCGTCTTTGCGATGTACATCAGATTCCCGTCGCAACCAATATTGCAACGGCTGAAATGTTAATCCGCGGTCTTGACAGAGGCGACCTTGATTGGCGTGAATATATGAGAAACGAAAAATAATTACGGAGATTTTTATGGCAGAAATAAATAAGGCTCCTCGAGGCACTAACGACGTTTTGCCGAGTGAGAGTTATAAATGGCAATTTGTTGAACAAAAACTTATTGATACCGCAGGACTTTACGGTTTCAGAGAAACCAGAGTTCCTGTTTTTGAGCATACCGAAGTTTTTGTTAAGAATGTCGGTGACACAACCGATGTTGTTCAAAAAGAAATGTACACCTTTACCGATAAGGGTGACCGTTCTATTACTCTGCGTCCTGAATTTACCGCAGGGGTAATAAGAAGTGTTGTTGAACATTCACTCACCGCTAATGCTCTTCCCGTTAAGGTTTGCTACTGTGGCGGTTGCTACCGCTATGAAAAACCTCAAGCGGGCAGACTTCGTGAATTTCATCAGTTTGGTGCGGAATGTATTGGTGCCTCCACCCCTGCTGCAGATGCAGAAATGATTGCCCTTGCAAACCAACTCTTATCAGATATTGGTATAAAGAAAATTTCGCTTGAAATAAATTCTATAGGCTGTCCCGTTTGCAGAGCCGAATATCATAAGGCTTTAAAAGATTTTTTTGAAAGCCGAAAAGAAGAACTCTGCTCAACCTGTAACGAACGGCTTGAGCGAAACCCTATGAGAATTCTCGACTGCAAGTCTCCCGTTTGTGCGGAAATTGCAAAGGACGCTCCCAAGGTTATTGATTTTCTTTGCGACGAATGTAAAACCCATTTTGAAGGGGTCAAGGCTCATCTTGACGCTATGGGTATAGCATATAAAATTAACCCCCGAATTGTACGAGGACTTGACTACTACACAAGAACTGTATTTGAGTTTATTTCGGGAGATATCGGCGCACAGGCAACCGTTTGCGGAGGCGGAAGATATGATGGTCTGCTTGAGCAAATGGGCGGTCAAAAGGAACCCGCTTTAGGTTTTGCGATGGGAATTGAGCGACTGCTTATGGTTCTTGAAAGCCAGAATGTTGAAATCCCCGCACCTAAAACCTGTGATTTATATATCGCTCCAATGGGTGAGGCGGCAACCCTAAAAGCAAGTGTTCTTTGTAACACTCTTCGTGACGAAGGTTTTGAGGCACTGACCGATATCGTCGGCAGAGGCCTTAAGGCACAGATGAGATATGCCAACAAAATAGGCGCAAGGTTTACCCTTGTCCTTGGCGACAGCGAACTTGAAAGCGGTAAAGCACGGCTTAAGTGTATGGAAAACGGCGAAGAAACCGAAATAAGCCTTGACAGTATTGCTGACGCAATTTATGAGGCAACCTTTGCACAGTTTGCAGAACAGTTTGAACTATAAAAAAGGTCGGGAGTATGAAACATACTCCCCACCTTTTTTTGTTACTCAATTTTACAACCGGGGTAATAGTGAAGCAGAATTTCTTGCCAATTTTTACCCTGCTTTGCCATATAATTTGCCCCATTTTGACTCATTCCTATAAAGTGGCCGTAACCTCTGACCGTAAAGGTATAAACCCCGTCGGCAAAGGAAACATCAAAGTCGCATGAGCGAAGTTCCAGCAGTTTCCTAATGTCGCTTCCGCTGACATTTACTCCGCTTACGCTCACGCTCTTTACCGAACCCGCTTTGGTTCGTTTAATATCTGAAATACAGTTTTCGGTTAAACTTTTTACCTCGGCTTTGCCCGAAAGGGCGGTTTTAAGTTTCTCGGCAGTAAAGGTAGCGGTTGAGATAAAATTTTCAGAAAGTTTATCATGACTTGAATCAACCGAGATAAGATAAGGATACTCCCCTCCCCACACCTCTGAGGCATTTTCGGTTGCTCCAAAGGAAATAGCGTGATAGACTGTAGCGGCAAGTTTGCCGTCATAGGTTACCTTTTTATACATAACATCCAAAACGGCATTTCTGATTTTCTTCTCATAGGTATCGGCACTGCTCGACCACTTTTTTCTCGCCTCTCCGGGCGTTACAAATGCCTGGTCTGTGGTATAATCATCGGTTATATCGTAATCCTTTTGGTCGTTTGCCTCTTTTTTCCTTAAAAAATAAGTATACGCCGCAACCGTTTGTGCCTTAAGGGCATCTTCTTCGTAAAGGGCGGGCATTTCGGCGGCAACAACACCGAAAAGGTAATCTTCAAGGGTGAATTCGGTAATCTCTTTCGTATCTGAAAGAAGCACTTTTACCTTGGTCACTTTTTCCTCTTCGGTGATGTTTTCGCCCGAAACCAAAACACCGTCGACCTTTGGTTCGGTTTTTGCTCCTGCGGTTATCGGCAATAGAAGCATAAACATTGCGGTTATCATCATAATTGTTACATATACGGTTTTCATTAAGCATTCTTCCTTTTTTATTGACTTTTGTCCTATATAATACTAAAATATATGAGAAGTTATGTTTTTTAATACCACATTGGAGGCTTTAAATGTCTGCTAGACTAAACTCTATTATTTTTCTTATTACTGCAGGTTTGGGAATTGCTCTTAGAACGGTTATGTTGATTTTTGCAATAGATTCGACAAGCGGTTTTATTAAGGTCGAGTATACTCTACCCGCAATAATTATTGTTTGCACCCTTACTGTCGGCGCTCTGCTTATTTTCGGCTCATCTATAGCGGTACGCAAAATAGCCGACCGAGATTTAAAACTTGACGGGACTCTTTTTTCGGTATCGCTTATTGTTTTTGCCCTTGCAATTGTTTACGAAACCTTTTTTTCAAATCTTCTTTTCGGGGTAGGTATTTTCCAACGACTTATTCACTACCTTCTTGCTGTCGGGGCTGCAGGTTCTTTAATCTATATTGCAGTCTCTAAATTGGCAAAGAAAAATTATCTGCCTGTTTTAACCCTTGTTCCCGTTATTTTCTGGATTTCAAGACTAATTATTGTTTTTTCAGGCTTTTCCTCTATTTCGGCAATTTCCGACACAATAATTGAAACCGCCGCTATGTGCCTTGCACTTATTACTTTTCTGTTTTATTCAAAGGTTGAATGCCGTCAGCCAATAAGAAAAGTCCGCCTCTTTTTCGCCTTGTCTTTGCTTTGCGGTTTTGTTTCGGCGGTCAGTTGTGTTCCTCGTATAATTGCTGGACTCTTTATGATAGAACAGGCAATTCATTTAAACCCTATCCCCTCTTTTACGGGAATTGCGGTTACCTTCTTTTCGGTAGTGTTTGCCTATAAGTTTTTAGTTAAAAAATAAAAAAATTCCCTCAACTTGTGAGGGAATTTTTTTATAGGTTTTTAATATATTTCTTAAACTGTGGGAGCATTCCGATTTTATCGGGTACATGGGGTGGCATTTGCAAAATATCGTGACCGGGGAAAGGGTTTCCCTCAATAAGAAGCGGTCCGTTTTCGGTGACGGCAACGTCCCAACCTACATAGCCAACCTGCGACACAACCTTTGCCGCTTTAAGCACCATCTCGGTAGACTCTTTCCAAAAAGGAAGTTGCCAACCCTTTATAGCGCAATTTGTATAGGGGTGGGTTTCGTAGTAAATACTGTCTTTATCAAAAGCGGGATATTCAATTATTCCGCTTTGAGTGTTTATAGGTGCCGCCATTCCGCCGGCGTTAATATTATCGACAAACCGTCCGCCGTTACCAATTCTGATAAAGGCGTAGACAATATGAGCCTCGCCCTCGGTCAAGACGGTTACTATACGGTATGTATTGACAGAATGGGGATAAAGCGCCGAAACGTCCTTATGCTGAACAACAAACTCCTCGCAAAGACCTGAATCTATTGACTTAAGGTGGTCAAAAAGGGCGGAAGTGTTTTCAAAGTCGCTAACATTGATTTTTTCAACTCCGCGTCCGCAGGCTTCGGCAACGGGCTTTGAAATAATAAAAGTTAGCCCGTCTGCAAAGTCGCTGAACTGCTCTAAAGTGGCGGTGGTCATATCAATCCACCGTCTGCCGAGAAACTCACTGAAAGTATTATTGAATTCTATTTTATTATCTAGAATATGATAATACTCCTTGTCGTTTAAAAGAGAGACAATTCTGTTATTTATACCTCTTGTGACATAGGTGGCTCTTTGCTCGGCATTCAGGTTGTACCACTCGCAAAGTTCGTAGTCCCTATAACCTGCTCCGTATTTGAGACCGCATTTAACAATATCGAAAAAGAGCCTTATTTTGCCTATCCCCGTTTTTTTGTGGACCGATTTTACGGTTTTAAACAGCCCTTTATAGTCCATTTTAAGAATTCGCTTTACTAAATAAAGTATTCTTTTCATATTACTTATCCTTAAAAATTTCTTCAATTATATCTGCCGCCGAGTTCATATATTCGGCGCTGAAATACTCAAACTTACCTAAATCGGCAAGTTCAGCCAGGCGGACATCAATAGGAACCTGAGCCAGAAGCCTTACTCCGAGTTCGTCGGCAACCGTTTCGGTTTTTCCCTCGCCGAAAATTTTGAACTCTGCGCCACAGTCGGGACAGCAGACATAGGACATATTTTCAACAATTCCAAGAACGGGGACATCTAAAGCATTAGCCATATTATAGGCCTTTTTAACAATCATTGAAACAAGGTCCTGCGGAGAGGTTACAATAACAATTCCGTCAACGGGGAGCGACTGGAAAACGGTTAGGGGTAC